>JBDHVF010000655.1:0-5013 GCA_039809605.1 Polyangiales bacterium
TCGCGCGCACGAACGCGAGGAAGTCGTCGTTGGTCACGGGCGCCTCGTCGAGGCGAAAGTCACGCACCGTCACCGACCGCACCGAGGGCGTGCGGTAGAACGGTGTGTAGGTGCCGCCGCGTACGACGCGCATCCGCGCGTGGGGGAGCACCTCCGAGCGCGCCACGCCGAGGGGCGCGAGCGAGGCGAGGGCTGCGAGAAGGAGCGCTCGGAGGGGTCTCATCACGTCACCTCGACGCCGTCACCTTACGGGTGCCCGGTGGCCTGCGGCTGCTGCATCGTCGCGCGCACCGCGGCGACCTCCTGCGGCGTGACGGCCTGGCCGTGGTTGCCGAAGTTGGTCATCACGTAGCTGAGCACGTCGGCGATCTCGTGGTCGGTGAGGTTGGCGAGCGGCGGCATGGCGCCGTTGTACGTCTGGCCGTTGACGGTGACGGGGCCCGAGAGGCCGCCGAGCACGGTGCGGATGGCGCGCGTGCGGTCGGCCGCGAGGTAGTCCGAGCCCGCGAGGGGCGGGAACACGCCGGGCAGGCCCTGCGCGGTGCGCTGGTGGCAGGCCGAGCAGATGCCCACGAAGGTGCGCTCGCCGCCCGAGAGCGTGGCGCCGTCGCCCGCCGCGGCGGTGACCGTCGGGGCGAAGTCTCCGAGGTACGCCTCGTCGACCTCGCGGCCCGAGTAGACGGTGTGGTTCTCGCCGCCCGCCACGCGGAGCTGGCCGAGCGTGCCCTTGTGGAAGGTGCGGAAGATCGAGTGGTCGACGAGGATGAACGTGCCCGGCACCTCGAGGCGGAAGTCGACGATGGACGCGCCGCCCGCGGGGATGAGCGTGGTCTGCACGTCGGTGTTGGGCCGCGCCGCGCCCTCGGGGTAGACCCGGTCGAAGATCTCGCCGATGACGTGGAACGAGCTCACGAGGTTGGGCCCGCCGTTGCCGACGAAGAGGCGCACGGTCTCGTTGACGTTGGCCGTGAGCGCGCCGTCGCCCGTGAGCGCGCCGTCGCGGCCGTTGAACACCACGTACGCGGGGTCTTCGTTGATGGCGCGGCGCATGTCGAAGGGCTGCAGGCCGGGCTCGCGGTAGTTGCCCGCGGTGTAGAACTCGCCCTGCATGAGGTAGTACTCGCGGTCGACGCGGGGCCAGCCCTCCTCGGGCTCGACGGCGATCATGCCGTACATGCCGTTGGCGATGTGCATGCCCACGGGCGCCGTGGCGCAGTGGTAGACGAAGAGCCCGGGGTTGAGCGCCTGGAAGGTGAAGCGCGTCTGGTGGCCGGGGGCCGTGAAGGTGCTGGTCGCGCCGCCGCCCGGGCCCGTCACCGCGTGCAGGTCGATGTTGTGCGGCATCGTGTTCTGCGGGTGATTCATCAGGTGCATCTCGACGATGTCGCCGCGGCGCACGCGGATCATCGGGCCGGGCACGGTGCCGCCGAACGTCCAGAACGTGTACGTGGTGCCGTCGGCGAGGGGCCGCGTGACCTCGCGCACCTCGAGGTGCACGGTGACCTTCGCGGGCGTGCGACGGGTGATGGGCGGGGGCACCTGCGGCGGAGGCACGAGCCGCGCTTCCTCCGTGGGGAGCCGCGCCGTGTCCACCTGAGGCACCGCGCGCGGCGAGGGCACCTCCGTCTGACCGCTCCTGACGGCGGCGTCCTCTTCATGCACCACGGGCTGCTGCTGTCCGCACGAACCCGTGAGCGCGACGAGCGCGATCCACACCGCGACGATGCTCTTTCTCATGCCACCTTCTCCCGGCCGTGGGCCGAACCACGGGCCTCGGGGCATTGCTAGTGGCGTGCCGCGCGGGAGTTTCTGATGATGGTCAAGTGACGAGGCCGTAATCCTTGCGGCGCCGCACGAATGGCGTTCACGGTTGCGTCACGTCGCGGGGGGCTCCGCGCGCGCGACGGCGTTGCGGCCGCCCTGTTTGGCTGCGTAGAGCGCGCGGTCGGCGGCTTCGAAGAGCGCCTGTCGGGAGTCTGCGTCGGCGGGGAAGGTCGCGATGCCGACGGACACGGTCACGCGGAGCGAGCGGCCCTCGTACTCGATGGTGGCCGCCTCGACGCGCGCGCGGAAGCCCTCCATCACGGCCGCGGCCGTAGCGCCGTCGGTGTCGGGGAGCAGCATGCAGAACTCCTCGCCCCCGTAGCGGAACGCGCCGTCGCCCGTGCTCGCGCGGACGGCCTCGCGCAGGAGGCGCCCCGTGTGGGCGAGCACCGCGTCGCCGGCCTTGTGCCCGTACGTGTCGTTGAAGTTCTTGAAGTGGTCGATGTCGGAGACCGCGAGCGAGAGGGGGCGGCCCGTGGCGCGGGCCTGCTCGACGACGTCGTCGAAGGTCACCTCGAAGTGCCGCGCGTTGTAGAGCTCGGTGAGCCGGTCGGTGATCGACGCGCTGTAGAGCCTGGCCTTGTGGAGGTTCACCGCGGCCTGGTCGGTCAGGCCCAGGAGGAGCTGCGCGTCGTCCTCGTCGTAGCGGCCGAGGAGGTCGAGCTCCATGTGCCCGTCGACGATCTTGACCTTGTTGGTGAGGTTGATGACCCCCATGCACTCCTTGCCGTACATGAGCGGCGCCGAGAGGATGCAGTAGACGACGTTGCGCCCGACCTGCTCGATCTGCGCGCGGTCGTTGATGCGCACGGCGCGGCCCTCCTTGGCGGCGCGGCCCGCGACGCCCTCGCCGAGGGCGAACGAGCGCGTCTCGATGCGGCCCTCGTTGATGTCGTCGCGGATCTGCTGCGGGATGTTGCCCGCCACGACCTTGATCTCGAGCCGCTCGGTGTCGCGGTTGTAGAGCATCAGGTTGGCCTTCTGGGCGCTCAGGGCGACGACGGCCTTCTCGAGCGTCTCGACCGTCAGCCGCTTGAAGTCGTTGACGTTCGCGAGCTGCTGGTTGATGTCGTAGAGGGTCTTGAGGTTCGAGAGGATCCGCGCGTTCTTCTCGTACTTGATCGTCGAGTCGATGTTGGTGGCGGCGACCGCGGCGATCTCCTGCAAGAAGGCGTACTCGTGCTCGGGGATCTGCGAGCCGTCTTCGCACTCGCCCAGCGTGAGGATGCCCAGCACCTCGGAGCCGCGGATCAGCGGCACCCAGACGTCGGACTGGAGCACGGCGAGCTCCCAGCGCCCGAACGCGGTCTTGAAGCGCGGCAGGCGCTGCATGTCGCGCACGGAGAACACGTCCCCCTGGTGGATGAGCTGCCAGAGCAGCCCCTGGTCCCTGGGGATCTTGAACATCATCATCTCCTCGCGCACGCCGTCGCGGGCCGTGAACGAGTCGGGCAGGCCGTGGTAGGCGCGCACGCGGTAGAAGACGTTGTCGGGGTCGAGGTCGTCGAGCAGCAGCACCGCGGAGTTGACCGCCCCGTAGCGCTCGCGGCACACGGCCATGAACGCGCGGAGCAGGTCCTCGAGGCTCGCGGCCTCGGCGAAGCCCTTGCCCGACTGGAGCAGCGCGCGCATCTCGAACACCAGCACGTCGAGCTGGATGGCCTTGTTGCGGTAGTAGGCCAGCCGCCGCGCGAGCTCCGCGGGCTCGAGGTCGGCCTCGGACGCGGTCGCGGGCACGTCGGGGGCCGTGCGCCGCGGCGCGCGGCGCGGCGCGGTCTTCATCGTGCCGAGGATGGCGTCGGGCAGCGCGGCCGGCGGGGGCTCGTTGACGGGGGCCTCCACCTTGTGGCTCGGGTCGTAGCTCATCGACCGGCGACGGTATCACGCTCGCCGGGGGCTGCGGCGCCCCGAAGGGGGAGCGCGGGCCCCGGCGAGCGGTATACATCGGGTCTACGCGCGGTGGTAGGATCGGGCGATGTCTTCCGCGCGACGACCGCCGCTGCCCGCCGCGCCCCCGTCGGGCTCGCTGCGCCTCCAGCTCGCGCGCGGCGACATCGTGCGGGCCTCGCTCGACGTGTTCGCGCGGCTCGGCGCCGAGGCGACGCGCGTCGAGGACCTGCTCGCCGCCGCCGACGTGGCCCGGCGCACGTTCTACAAGCACTTTCACTGCAAGGACGACGTGCTCACGGCCGCCTACGACCTGGTCACGCGCGAGCTCATCGCGGCGATCGAGCGGGGCCGCGGGGAGAGCGCCGACCCGATGGCCGGCGTGCGCGCGACGCTCGACGTGTACCTGGGCTTTCACGTCGACAACCACCGCATCCTGCGGGTGCTGCTCGAGCAGGCGCTGCGCTCGGAGTCGTCGCTGGCCCCGCTGCGCAAGCGCTTTCGCGCGGAGCTCGTGCGCACCCTCGACGAGGCGTGCCGCGCCGCGACGGGCCGCGCGCTCGACCCCTACGTCTTTCTCGCGCTGCTCTCGGGCCTCGAGGGCCTGTCGATGGAGCTCGTGTCGACGACGCCCGCGCCCGCCGCCGTGCAGCGCGCGAGGGCGGTGATGCACGGCCTGCTCGACGCGGTGCTCCGCTCGGCCGACGCGCTGCCTAGAGCCGAGTGAAGGTGCGGCCGCCCATGAGGGCCGCGCGCAGCGAGCACGGGTCGGAGACGAGGCGCAGCACGGCGACGTCGCACGCGGGAGAGAAGCTCGCGCGGTAGGTGCCGACCTCCGACGCGAGGCAGCCGGTGAGCGAGGCGCCCGTCTCGCGGATGGTCACCACGTCGCCCGCGGCGCCGTAGGTGCCGCTCAGCGACGACGCCTCGAGCGACGAGGTCGACGTGCCGTAGGCCCACGTGCCGTTGGCGCGCATGCGCAGGAAGAGGGCCGTGCCGATCGGCGAGCGGAACGAGTACGTGCCCACGAACGAGCAGCCCGCGGGCGCGTCGGGCGGGGCGGGCGCGTCGGGCGATCCCGCATCGCAGGCGACGCGCATGGTGGCGCACTGCCAGCGGCGCTCGGGCGAGCACGTGCAGCTGACGGCACGGGGGGTGACGATCCACGAGTTCGCCCTGCTCGAGACGCGACGCAGCGGCGCCGTCGTCGACCTCGACGTGCGCGTCACCTGCAGCTCGGGCACCTACATCCGCGCCCTCGCCCGGGATCTGGGGGCGTCCCTCGGCGTCGGCGGGCACCTC
>JBDHVF010000656.1:0-5012 GCA_039809605.1 Polyangiales bacterium
CAGGTGGATCTCGTCGAGCACCGCCTCGCCCGCCGCGCGGTCGACGTCGAGCTCCCGCAGCGCCTCGGCCTCGACGCGCGCACCCGCGACGTCTCCCCGCGCCAGCGCCGCGCGCGCGCCCGAGGCCCGCGGGCGGTCTCGCGTCACCACCAGCGCCGTCGCCCCCACCAGCAGCATGAGCGCCCCCGCGGGCACCCACACCCGCAGGGGCGTGCGCGCGCGCGACGTGAGCGTGACCCCCGAGAGCGCCGCCGCGCCCGCGACGGCCAGCATGCACGCGAGCGCGACCACCACAGGACCGTGGCCCTGGCGCGCGTACCACGCGTGGCGCGACCCGTACGACAGCGACACGAAGAGCGCGACGCCCAGCATCGCGACCGCGCCCGCGACCGTCACGATGCGACGCAGCTCCGCGGGGCGCCAGTCCGACGCGGCCGACACCTCGGGCGGGGCGCCCCCCACGTGCACCACGCCCGTCGAGAGCGCGGTGGCGTACGTCACCACGTGCACCACGCTCTGAAACCGCTGCGTGCGCGTCGCCACCACGCGCTCGCCCGCCTTGAGCTTCGGCGCGAGGCCCGCCGAGAGCTCCCCCGGCGGGCGCACGCCCGTGTCTTCGACCCTCACGTCGGGCCACCGCGACGGGTCGACGTCGAAGTCGCTCGCCTCGGCCACCCTCGGGTGCGCGCGCGCCGCGGCGCCCATCGGGTGCACGCACACGGCCTGTCGCGTCTCGCGCTCGACCTCGAGCCACGCCTCGACCTCGCCCGACCCGCGGCACCCGTCGCAGTCGACCTGCCCCGCGCGGCACTGCCCGCACGGCAGCCTCTTCTGCCCCGCGCACTGCGGGCACTCGGCGCCGCTGCGCGGGTCGAGCCCCGTGGCCTCGCAGCGCGGGCACTTGATCTTCCCCACGCCGCGGCACGCGGGGCACTTCGTGGCGCCGCTGCCGAGGCACGCGGGGCACCAGCCCACCGCGCGCGTCGCGTCGGGCAGCGCGCGCACGTCCACGGTCCACGGGTCGACCGACGCGGCCGTCGGCAGCGCCGCCGGGTCGCGTGAGCGGCCGGGCGCGGGCCGCGTGCGCAGCGCCACCTCGCGGCGCTCGATCGTGTGCAGCGCGCGCTCGTAGGTCTCGACGTCGTCGCGTACGCCGAGCACCGAGTCGCGGAACGCGCCGGCCGAGAGCCCGTGCCGCCCCGCCTCGCGCGCCGCGAGGTCGACGGCGTCGTCGTGGCGCCGGCTTCGCGGTCGATCGGTGTCGTCGGGGCTGTCGGCCATCGGATGAAGCGGGTCGCGCGCCCGCGGCGCGGGCACGGAGTGTGGGCGAGAACCCGCCGCGCGCACAAGGGCGAAGGTCGCGCGGCCTACGCCTCGTCAGCCGCCGAGCGCCTCGCGCAGCGCGGCCACGAGCTCCGCGTCGGCCATCGACGCGAGCAGCGGCTCGACGCGCCTGCGCGCCTCGTCGTCGCCGACGCCCCGCAGCGCCAGCACCGCGCCGACGCGACGCTCGCGCGGGGTGTCGGGGTGCGCCACCAGCGCGACGAGCTCGTCGGCCGTGGGCGGCGCCGCGCGGCGGTAGTCCTCCGAGGCCGTGAGCAGCGTCGAGAGCGCCTCCCTCCACGCCGCGTCGTCGCGGCCGTTGCGGTCGAGCGGCGCGTACCGCCCGTCGCCCGGCGCGAAGCCCTTCGCGAGCGCGCGCAGCGTGGCGATGCGCTCGGCCAGGATCCGCGCGAGGCGCTGCCGGCCCCGCAGCGCGGCCTTCTCCGACCTCTCGCTCGTGTCGGCCGTGGGGCTCCACGCCCACAGCACCAGGGGGGCGCCCCCGCGGCGCCGCACTTCGAACTTGAAGTCGTCGGCCTGCACGTCGGCGATGTCCTCGATGCGCACGAGGTCTCGCGCGAGGCCCTTGCGCCGCTCGAGCCCGTCGCGGCCCACCGTCACGCGCTGCTGCATCGACGCGATCAGCGCCATGGGCGTCACGACCGAGAGCGCCGCCCAGCCCAGCGCGAGCGGGCTCCTCAGCGCGGGCCCCAGAAAGAGCCACATCGACGCGAGCATCGCCGCCGTGATGCCGCCCCAGATCGCCGCGAGGTACCACAGCGAGAGGCCGAGCCCGAAGGACAGCGCGCGCCGCGCGGGGTCCACGCCGGCCGTCTCGAGCAGCGCGCGGGCGTCGGCGCGCGTCACGCCCCCCACCCACACCACGTGGCCGCCGGTGCGCAGCGCGACCGCCTCGACGCCCTTGCCCTTCGCGCCCGCGGGCACGATCCACCCGCACTCGACCTCGCGCAGCGGCGCGCGGAACCCGTCGCTCGTGGTCACCTCGCTGCCGTCGCACGCCACCCAGCCCCGCGTCGTCTTCGTCGGTGCGAGCTCGCTGCGCCCCCGCCGCGGCACCACCGCGATGTCTCCCTCGAGCCGCATCGCGCGCCCCCTCTTGCTCCGCTCGGGTGCGCCCGAATCGCGCGGCACGTCGTCGAGCGTCACGGCGGCGATCTCACACCGCCGCGGCGCCGCGGGTCAACTCCGCCGGCGCGACGAGCGCCGCGCGGGAGCGGGTGTTGACGCCGCGCGCCCGGGCGCGGTGAGATCCCCGCGAGGAAGGCCCCGCCTCTCGATGACCGACGACCTCTCTGCGGGCCCGCGGCCCGACACGCTCGACCCCGGCACCACGGCCACCGTCGCCGGCCCCGAGCCGCAGCCGCTGCTCGCGGGGCGCTACCGGCTGCTCGGCCTCCTCGGCACGGGGGGCATGGGGGCGGTGTATCGCGCCCACGACGCCGAGCTCGGCGAGGTGGTGGCGCTCAAGGTGCTGCGCCGCGAGCTGGCCGACCAGGCCGCCGTGGTCGATCGATTTCGCCGCGAGGTGACGCTCGCGCGGCGGGTCACGCACCGCAACGTCGCGCGCGTCTACGACATCGGCCAGCACGGCGGCGAGCGCTTCATCACCATGGAGTACGTCGGCGGCCAGTCGCTCGCGCAGCGCATCGCGCAGCGGCCCCCGTCGCTCGCGTCGGCGCTCGCCGTCGCCGACGACATCGCCGCCGCGCTCGGCGCCGCGCACGCCGCGGGCGTGGTGCACAGGGACCTCAAGCCCGACAACGTGCTCATCGCCGACGACGGCCGCGTGGCCGTCACCGACTTCGGCATCGCCCGCGCCGCGGAGACCTCCAGCGGCACCAACACCCTCGGCGCGATGCTCGGCACCCCGGCGTACATGGCCCCCGAGCAGGCCGGCGGCCGCGAGGCCGACGCGCGCGCCGACCTCTACGCCCTCGGCGTGGTGCTGTTCGAGCTCACCACCGGGCGGCGCCCCTTCGACGGCCCGAGCGCCTTCGCCGTCGCCGCTTCGCGGCTCGTCGCGCCGCCGCCAGACCCCCGCTCGCTGCGCCCCGAGCTCCCGGCCGAGGTGTCGGAGCTCACGCTGCGCCTCCTCTCTCGCGCGCCCGCCGACCGGCCCGCGAGCGCCGACGAGGTGCGCGCCGCCATCGCCCGCGCGCGCGAGGCGATCGGCGCGGGCGCGCGCGCCGACGAGCGCCCGTCGCTGGTCTCCCCGAGCCCGTCGCACACGCCGCAGGTGCCGGGCGCGTCAGACCGCACGGTGGCCGTGCTGCCCTTTCGCAACGGGGGCGCGGCCGAGCACGGGTACATCGCCGACGAGCTCACCGACGACCTCATCGACGGCCTCTCGATGAGCGGCGCGCTGCGCGTGCGTCCGCGCGGCGCGGTGCAGCGGCTCGCCGCCGACGAGCGCGACCCGCAGGCGATCGGCGCCGAGCTCGGGGTGCAGGTGCTCGTGCAGGGCACCGTGCGCCGCGCGGGCGAGCGGCTGCGCATCACGGCGCGGGCCACCTCGGTGACCGACGGCTTTCAGCTCTGGGCGCAGCGCTTCGAACGGCCCCTCGCCGACGTGCTCGACGTGAGCGACGAGATGGTGCGGGCGATCACCGAGGCGCTGGCCGTCAAACCCTCCGCGGCCCCTTCGCGCGAGGCGCCGTCGAGCCCCGAGGCGGTCGAGCTCTTTCTCCAGGGGCGGCGCGAGTACCGCGCGTTCTACCCCCACGCGCAGGTGCGAGCGATCGAGCTCTTTCAGCGCGCCCTCGCCCTCTCGCCCGACGACCCGATGGTGATGGCGGGCCTGGCGAGCTCGATGGGGCGCGCGGCGCACTTCGGCCACGCCTCGTTCGACGACGCCGAGGCCATGGCGCAGCGCGCGCTCGCCCGCGCGCCGCAGCTCCCCGACGCCCACCTCGCCCTCGCGCTCGCGCGCATGTGGACGCGCCCCGCCGACGCGATGCGCGCGCTGCGCCCCGCGCTCGCGCTCGCGCCGGGGCTCCCCGAGGTGCAGCTCCTCGTGGGCACGCTGCTCTCCGAGGCGGGGAGCGACGACGGGCTGCGCTGGCTCGAGTCGGCCTACGCGCTCGACCCGGCGCTGCCGCTGGTGCTCGACGAGCTCTGCCGCTTCCACATGCAGCGCCGCGACCGCGCGGGCGCGCTGCGCTACTTCGACGAGCTCCTCGCGCGCCCCGAGCGCCCCGTGGGGCCGTGCGTGTGGCGCCTGCCGCTCGCCTACCGCGACGTCGAGCGCGCCCAGGCGGTGCGCCGCCGCCTGCTGGCCTACGCCGACCCCTTCGGGCAGGCGATCGTCGAGGCCATGCGTCTCGCGATCGAGGACGGCTCACCCGAGGCGTTCATGGCCCACCTCACGCGAGGCTTCCGGGGCTTTCGCGACGCGTTCTTCGCGCTGCTCGAGGCCGAGATCCTGGCGTCGTGCGGCGACCTCGACGGGGCCGCCGCCCGCGTCGACGAGGCCGTGCACGGGGGCATCGCCGACATCACCTGGGTCGACGGCACCGCCGCGCTCGACCCGCTGCGCGGCCGCCCCTCGTTCGCCGAGGCGCGGGCCACCGTGGCGGCGCGCGCGGCGGCCGTGATCGCGGCGTTCCGGGGCTGATACCAGGCTCATGTCAGCTTTGCCGCTTTCGCTCGCCTGTGCCCGGCGTTCGCGG
>JBDHVF010000657.1:0-5010 GCA_039809605.1 Polyangiales bacterium
GATGGTCTCGCTGCCGTCGAGGTCGGCGATCGTGCGCGCCACGCGCAGCACCCGGTGGTAGCCGCGGGCGCTGAGATGGAGCTGCTGGGCGGCGCGGCGCAGCAGCGCCATGGCGGGCTCGTCGGAGCAGGCGATCTGCTCGAGCAGTTGACCCTCGGAGGCGGCGCGTCATAGCTTCACGGCGGCTCCCGGCGCGGGCGTCGGGTCCACAGGAGAGAAGGTGCTTCGATGGGTCTCGGTCTCCGTCACGCCGCCGTCGCGTTCGTCATCGCCGCTTCGGTCTCGGGCGCGGGCTGCAAGAAGGACGGCGTGTTCTTCCGTGACCTCGCCCCCCGCTCCGGCCGGGCCAGCGGCGGCGAGGAGGTGCGCATCCTCGGCAGCGGCTTCCGCGCGCTCGGCGGCCTCGAGGTGCGCGTCGGCCCCAAGCCCGCGACGAACGTGGGCATCGCCGACGACGAGACCATCGTGCTGACCACGCCCGAGGCCCGCGAGGCCGACCAGGGCCACCCCCTCGACATCTTCATCCTCACGAACCAGGGCCGCAGCTACGTGCTCCGCGGCGCGTTCACCTACCGCCGCGGACAGGCCGACACGCCCGGCGGCGAGCTCCAGCGCCGGCTGTAGGCCCTCCCCCCGACCCCCTCCCACGCCAAGCGTGGGAGGGGGTGCCTGGGAGTAGCCCGCATAGCCTCACCCCCCGCCCTCTCCCGCGAGGTCGCGGGAGAGGGAGCGCTGCCGCGCGCGAGGTGTCGACGTGAGCGATCGCGCTACCGCGCGGGAGGTGTCGGCGTGAGCGATCGCGCGTCCGCGCGGGAGATGTGGGCGAGATGGTTGCTCGAACCCGGCGTCGAATCGTCGGGCTGCGCAAGGATGCGACCCCGGCGGGGCGCAAGCAGGGTGGAGGGCTCGTCGGGCCGATGAGACCGTGAGCGTTGCGGTGAGCACGCGCGACCACCGGCATGGTGTATCGATGCTCGACGCGTCGCGACGGTTGCCGCGGACGCGCGATCGCTCACGCCGCCCCGCCGCACGCGGACGCGCGATCGCTCACGCCGACACCTCACGCGCGGCAGCGCGATCGCTCACGCCGACACCTCACGCGCGGCAGCGCGATCGCTCACGCCGACACCTCACGCGCGGTAGCGCGATCGCTCACGCCGACACCTCACGCGCGGCAGCGCGATCGCTCACGTCGACACCTCGCGCGCGGCAGCGCTCCCTCTCCCGCGACCTCGCGGGAGAGGGCGGGGGGTGAGGCTATGCAGGCTACTCCCAGGCACCCCCTCCCACGCTTGGCGTGGGAGGGGGACGGGGGGAGGGCCCCACCAGCAGCCCCGCGCCCAGGACCGCGAGCGCGAAGAGCCCGTTGCGGTCGGCGTCGGCCACCGCCCCCACCATCACCGCCGCCGCCCCGACGAGGAACACCCCCGGCACCCACGGATACCCCGGCACGCGGAAGGGCCGCGGGAGCTCCGGCTCGCGCCGTCGCAGCCGGAACACGGCCGCGACCGCGAGCGCGTAGAACGGGAACAGCCCCACCACGAACGCGTCGGTGAGCTGCTCGAAGCTGCGAAAGGTCACGTACACGCAGCCGAGCGCGGCCGAGACCACCACCGCGCGCACGGGCACGTTCGAGCGCGGCGACACGGCGCCGAGCCACGGCACGAACGCGCCGTCGGTCGCCATCGCGACGAACACGCGCGGCCCCGTGAGCAGCGTCGACATGCACGCGCCCGCGCACGACACGAACACCAGCGCCGAGAGGAGCCTCCGGCCCGCGGCCCCCATCGTCGCCTCGGCGAGGCGCGCCGCGGCCATGTCGGCGCCCGTCGTCGCCGTGCGCAGCCCGTCGAGGCCCAGCACGCGCGCGTACCCGAGGCAGGCCGCGAGGTAGAGCGCGCACACCGCGAGCGTGCCCGCCACGAAGGCGCGGGGCAGCGTGCGCTCGGGCGCGCGCACCTCGCCCGAGAGCGACGAGAGGTCGGCCCACCCGTCGTACGCCCACATGACGCCCACCAGCGCCGCGAACACGCCCGCCCACGACGGCCCCTGCGCGAGCGCGGGCGCCGCGTGCGGCGCGACCGACGGCGTCACCGCGAGGCCCACGACCGCGAGCAGCGCCACGCCGAGGTACTTGAGCGCCGTGACCGCGCCCTGCGCCGAGGCCGACGCGCGCACGCCCGCGAGGTTGGCCGCCGCGCACGCCGCGAGGATCGCGAGCGCCATGCGCGTCTCGCGCGCCGGGTCGGGGGCGAGGCCGAGCAGCGACGAGAGCGCCTCGGCGCCGAGGCGCGAGAAGCTCCCCGTGGCGCTCGGGATGAGCAGCGTGAGCCGCGCCCACCCGAGGAGGAAGGCCGGCCGCGGCCCCCACGCGCGGCGGAGGTACTCGTAGAGCCCGCCCGTGCGGGGCATGGCCGCGGCGAGCTCGGCGAGCGAGAGCGCGCCGCACAGGGCGATGACGCCGCCCGCGACCCACACCGCGAGCGTGAGCGAGAGCGAGCCCGTGAGCCGCGCGGTCTGCGCGGGCTTCTTGAAGATCCCGGTGCCGATGGTGGCGTTGACGACCACGAGCGCGCCGAGCACCGCGCCGAGCTCGCGGCGCAGCGCGGCCTCGCCCCGCGGGGCGACGCTCAACGCGGCACCCCGAGCACGTACACGACGAAGACCGACCGCGGAGGCGCGCCCGGCCGGTCGCCCTGCGCCACGCCGATGCCCACCGCGGCGCTCTCGCGTTCGAAGAGGGGCTGCATGTTGGCGGCGTCCTGGTAGCGCGGGCCGAAGGCGGCCACGAGCTGGATGCGGCGGAACATCAGCGACTCGCCGCGGAGCGCGGAGGTGGCCTGGGCGAGCGCGTCGTCCTGCGAGCGCTGGGGGCTCTCGAAGAGCGCGCGCGCGGCCCGCTCGGCGGCGGCCTGGAGCTGCGGCCTCACCTGCAGCGCCGGCGCGCCGCGCGCCTCGCGGCCGCGGTTGATCGTGGCGAGCAGCTCCGCGGCGGCGGCGCGGGGGTCGACGTCGCGCGCGACCTCGATGAAATCCTGCGTCACGAGGAGCGCGCCCATGGCGCCGGGCTCGCGCGCGACGCCGACGCCCACGTGGGTCACGCGGGGGTTCAGGATGTTGGCGCGGTGGCCGGGGCTCACCATGAGCCCGTCGTGGATCTCGCGCGCGCCGTAGCCCCGCGCGACGTTCTCGAGCGACAGGCCGCTCACCAGCCCCGCGTCGCGGAGGCGCTGGCCCGGCGTGGCGCCCTCGCGCGAGTTGTGGGCGACGTAGTGGTGGTCGGCCATGTCGCGCGAGTGCGCGCGGGCCACCTCGACGAGCGGGGCCATGAGCTCGAGCGGCGGGAGGTGCGCGCGCGCGCGCGACTCGTTGATCGAGCGCAGCAGGGCGGCCTCGACGGCCGAGGGCTCCTCGGCCTCGACCGCGGCGGTCTCCTCGGGCGTCTCGGGGGGGTCGGTGTCGACGTACACCGGGAAGTTCGCCACCACGGTGCTCCCCGCGTCGGAGTCGGCGCTCACCTCGACCTGCCACACCCCTCGCTCGCCCGCGGGGAACTGCCCGAGGAACTCGGGGCCGTCGCCGAGGGGCGTCTCCTCGGTGTGCCCGTCGGGGCGGGTGACCACCATCGCGGGGTCGCGCAGCCCCTCGGCGAGCCGCCCGTGGAGGCTCACGCGCGCGCCCGTCGCCACGCGGCGCGCCACGGGGTCGAGCCGCACGCGCCGCCGCGTCGCGGCCACCACCACCACCTCGCCCCCGTCGGCGGGCGCGCGCCCGACGCCCACGTGCGTCACGCGCTCGCTCTGGAGCACCTCGCGCATCCCGCGCTCGACCTCGGCGTCGACCTGCGACGCGGCGCCCTTCACCGTGAGCACCACGGGCAGCGGGTCGGTCACGCCCGCGAGCCAGGTCACGGCCTGGATCACCCGCACCGACGGCGTGCGGCCCTGGGGGTCTCGCGCCACGCGGCGCGCGAGCTCCGCGGCCGCCGACGCGAGCGCGGGGTCGGGCGTGAGGCGCGCCTCGCCCGATGCGCGGGAGACGGCTTGATAGTCGGTGCGCTCGGCCGCGGGGGGCTCCCACCCGCTCGCCTGCGCGTACGTCTCCGCGGCGCGGATCGTGGCGCCGCTGACGCGCGCGCGAGAGGGGCACCCGGCCAGCGCCAGGAGCGAGCCGGCCACCACGAACGCACGGGACGTCTGCATCGATCCCCATGCTACACCGCGCGAGCCCGTGATGTTGGGCGCCGCGCTTCGCGCCCGTGGGGGGCTTTCCGCTCTGCTACGCTGCGGCCGATCCGATGAAGCGCTGCCCGTCGTGTCACCGCGCCTTCACCGACGACCTGTCGTTCTGCGTCGAGGACGCCGCCGCGCTCGAGGCCACGGACGTCCGCACGCTCGCCGACCTCTTGCGCGTCGGCCCCGTCTCCGTCGCGCGCGCCGTCGCGATCGCGACCTCTCTCTGCTCCGCGCTCGACCCCGCGCGCACGCGCGGCCGCGTGCCTCCGCCCGTCACGCCCCTCGAGGTCGAGCTCGACGGCGACGTCGCGCGCGTGACCCTCCCGCTCGAAGCGCCCCGCGCCGCACGAGACGCGCAGTCGCTCGACCCGGCGGCCCCGTACACCGCGCCCGAGCTCCTCGGCGACGGAGAGGCGCCCACGCCCGCGGCGTCGGTCTACAACGTCGCGGCCCTCCTCTACGAAGCGCTCACGGGCGACACGCCCTTCACCGCGGGCACCAACGCCGCCGTCGCGGTGCGCAAGCTCCTCGAAGGCCCCCCCTCGGCCCGCGAGACGAACCCCTCGGTGCCCGAGCGCCTCGACGCCCTCCTCGCGAGGGCGCTCGATCGCTCGGCCGCCGAGCGCCCCGCGACGCCCGCCGACCTCGCGGCGCTGCTGCGCGAGATCGAGCTGCCCCTCGCGGCGCCACCAGAAGCCCCGCCCGCCCTCGCCGCGGCCGGTGCGTTGGGAGGCGTCCCCTCGCCCGCGCCCATGGCCGCCGCGCCTCCGAGCGG
>JBDHVF010000658.1:0-5000 GCA_039809605.1 Polyangiales bacterium
ACCACGAAGGGGCGCCCGCGCATGCCTTCGAGCAAGGCGTCGCGCATGTCGCCCGCGCTGGCGAAGCGCTCGGAGGGGTCGAGCGCGAGCGCGCGCCCGAGCGCGGCGTCGAGCCACGGGGGCACGTCGGGGCGGTGGGGCCGCGCGCTGCGCTCGATGTTGCCGAAGAGCGTGCGGAGCATCAGGTCGTTGAGGGCCCTCGTGTTCGCGGGGTGGCGCCCCGTGAGCGCGCGGAAGAAGATCACCCCCACGGCGTAGAGGTCGCTGCGCGCCGAGACGCCCTTCGTCGGGTCGAACTGCTCGGGCGCCGCGTACTGGTACGACCCGAGGAAGACGTTCGCCATCGTGACGGCCGTGTTGGCGTCGTCGTCGCCGTCGGGCGCCACCTGCTTGGCGACGCCGAAGTCGAGGATCTTCACGCGCGCCCCGAGCGGCGCCGACGCGTCCTGCACCACGAAGAGGTTGGCGGGCTTGAGGTCGCGGTGCACCACCCCCGCCGCGTGCGCCACCGAGAGCGCGTCGAGCACCTGCGCCATCCAGTCGGCGGCCACGTGCGCGGGGAGCGTGGTGTAGCCGAGGATCTCCTCGAGCGTCACGCCGTGCAGCAGCTCCATCACCACCACGGGCGTCGCGTCGACGTCGTAGGTGAGGTCGAACACCGTCACGATCCCCGGGTGCCCCAGGCGCGACGTGTGGATCGCCTCGCGGTGCATCCGCAGGCTCGCCTCGTGGAGCCGGCGCTCTCGCTCGAGGGTGCTGCCGCCCCCGTCGATCACCATGCGCTTGAGCGCCACGGGCAGGTCGCGCTTGGTGTCGCGCCCCTCGAAGACCTCGCCCATGCCCCCGGCCGTGAGCCGGCGCACCACCTCGTAGCGCTCCCCCACGAGCGTTCCCGGGGCCCAGGTCGTCGGCGCGGCGTGCATCGCGGTGTCGCCCGCGCGAACCCTACCACGGCCGCGCTCGCCGGGGCCGCCGCGCCCGCGCTCGAAATCCCCGCTCCGTCGCGCGCCGTTGACGTCTCGCCGCGGGTTCTGTCCAATCTGACGCTCCCGCGATCACCCATGCGAGAGGGGCGTGACGTGCGATTCGATCCCCTACACCGGAGGCTCTTTCCCTTGTCGTCCGAGGCGGCGCCGCACGTCGAGCGGTGGATGCCGCCCGCCCTCCGCGGCAGCGCCGGCCGCGACGCGCGGGGCGTCCGCGTGGTGGTGCGCAACGCGCTCCTCGGCGCCCACCTGCTCGCGCTCTTCCTCGCGCTCGCCGTGCCCCTACGCGAGTGGACGCTCGTCGCCTTCGGCGCGGGCTTTCTTGGCGTGCAGCTCACGGTGCTCCTCCTCTCGCGCGCGGGCTTCCCCCGCGCGGCCACCGACGTGCAGTTCGGCACCGTGCTCCTCGGCGTGGGGGCCGAGGCGTGGACCCTGGGCTCGCACCTCATGAACGTCTGGGTCTGGTCGCCGCTCGTGCCGATGACCGCCCTCGCCGCGGGGGGCTCGCGCGCCGCCCTGCGCTGGACGCTCTGGGCCGCCGTGATCTTCCTCGGCGTGATGGGCCTGCACGCGGTGGGCGTGCGCCCCGCGGTGCCCGGCACGATCGCCGGGCCGCTGCTGGTGGCCACGGGCCTGGGGCTGCTCCTCGCGCTGGTGAGCATCGCCGGGTCGTTCGAGCGCGACATGACCACGGCCCTCGACGAGGCCGAGGCGCGCGCCCGCGCGCTCGAGACCGCGCGCGCCGACCTCGAGGCCCGCAACCGCTCGCTCCTCGACGCGCAGAGCCGCCTCGAGGCGCTCAACCGCGAGCTCGCCGTGGCGCGCGACGCCGCCGAGCAGGGGGCCCGCGCGCGCAGCGACTTCCTCGCGGTGATGTCCCACGAGGTGCGCACGCCCATGAACGCCGTCATCGGCATGACGACGCTGCTGCTCGACACGTCGCTCTCGCCCGAGCAGCGGGGCTTCATCGAGACCATCCGCGCCTCGGGCGACGGGCTGCTCACCCTGCTCAACGACGCCCTCGACTACTCGAAGATCGAGGCCGGGCGCGTCGAGCTCGAGTCCCTCGAGTTCGACCCCGCCGTCGAGGTGCGCCAGGTCGTCGACCTCATGCGCGGCGCCGCCCACGCCCGCGGGAACACCCTCGAGCTCGTCGCCGCCGAGGGCCTCGCCCCCGCGCTGCGCAGCGACCCCGGGCGCATCCGCCAGGTGCTCCTGAACCTCGTGTCGAACGCCGTGAAGTTCACCCTCAACGGCCGCGTCGAGGTGCGCGTCGCCACGGCGCGCGACGGCGCCCGCCTGTGGCTCACCGTCGCCGTGAGCGACACGGGCATCGGCATCGCCCCCGCGGCGCTCGCCCAGCTCTTCAAGCCCTTCACCCAGGCCGACGCGAGCACCACGCGCCGCTTCGGCGGCACGGGCCTCGGCCTCGCCATCTCGCACCGCATCGCCGACCTCCTCGGCGGGCGCATCTCGGTCGAGAGCGCGCCGGGCCGCGGCGCGACCTTCACCCTCCGCGTCCCCGTCGAGCGCGTCTCGCTCGCGCCGCGGCCCCCGCGCCAGAGGCACCCCACGGTGCCCGGCATCGGCGCGCGCCTGCGCGTGCTCGTGGCCGAAGACAACGCCGTCAACCAGAAGGTCATCGCCCTCATGCTCGAGCGCATGGGCCACCGCGTCGACGCCGTGGCCAACGGCGCCGAGGCCGTCGAGGCCCTCGCCCTCGCCCCCTACGACGTCGTGCTCATGGACGTGCAGATGCCCGAGGTCGACGGCCTCGCGGCCACGCGCATCATCCGCACGCGCGAGTCCGAGCGCCGCACGCCCGTCATCGCCCTCACGGCCAACGTCACCGCCGACGACGAGCAGCGCTGCCGCGACGCGGGCATGGACGACTTTCTCGCCAAGCCCGTGCGCCGCGAGTACCTCGCCGCCGCCCTCGCGCGCCTCGTCGCGCAGCCCCGCGTGGGCGCCCTCACGCCGCCGAGCCTGCCGCCGCCCACGTGACCGGACCCTCTCAGAAGCAGCGCTCGGGCAGGCACAGCCCGTCGGCGCTCACGCGCGGCCACGCGGGGGCGCCCCCGCCGTCGCCCTCGGGCGGCGCGAGCTCGATGACGAGCCGCCGCGACGAGACCACGTCGTCGCCCTCGCGCTTGAGCACCAGCAGGGCCTCGTAGGCGCGGCGGCACCCGAGGGCCGCGCCCGCGCCCGCGTCCATCGCGCCGAGGTCGCGCGGCCGCGCCGTCACCCGCCACTGGAGCACCACGCGCCCGAGCACGCCCACGAAGCGCGGCCCCTCGATCGCCCGCACGAAGGCCGCGGGGTTGGCCGACGTGGCCTCGACGGAGAAGTCCACGAGCTCCGACGCGCGCCGGCCGTCGAGGCCCGCGGCGCGGTCTTGCATCGCCGCCGTGAGCACCTCGCCCGAGCCCTCGTACTCGATCAGGTGCTCGACCGTCGCGAGAGACGTGGAGCCCTCGGTGAAGCGCACGCGGTCGCTCGCGAGCGGGTCGCGCAGCGCCAGGGGGTCGCTGCCCGCCCGCACTTCGAACGAGTCGAGCAGCCCGTCGCCGTCGGTGTCGGGCGCGCGCGGGTCGGTGCGGCGCTCCTGCTCGGTGAGGTCGCACAGGCCGTCGCCGTCCATGTCGCCCGTGGCCGAGGGCTCGGCGGGCACGACCCGGTCGGGGCGCGCGGCGGCGTCGGGCACGTCGGGGCGTACGACCGAGCCGCCCCCGCACGCGGTCAGCGCCGCGAGCACCGGGCACAACCAGAGAGCCTTCGAGCGCACGAGCGCGAAGGTAGCACCGCCGCCGCCGCGCGCGCGGCGGCTCCGCGCGACGAATAATGGTCATGCGCGCGGAGGCCCCCGTAGAATGCCGCCCCACCAGTGCCCCCTCCGTCGAGAATGTCCGACCCGGGCGGCGCGCCGCCCTCGGGCGCGCTGCGCTGGTCGGCGCCGCCGCAGAGCGGCGCCCCGAAGAACGACGCGCTCCACACGCTCCTGCGGTGGACCGAGGAGCTCGACGACGAGCGCGCCATCACCCTCTGGGCGGGCCTGAGCGCCGTCGAAGACCCGACGGCCCGCGAGGCCGCCCTCTTGCGCTGGATCGACTGGGCCGGCGTGGCCGTGCCGCTCGGCGTGAAGCTCCGCGACCTCGTGGGCGCCGTGGCGACGCTCACCCGCGAGCTCGCGGCCACCGCGCAGAGCCCCGAGCGCGTGCACGTGTACCCCGTCGACGACCTCGCGCCCATGACCCGCGCGCTCCACGGCTGGGTGCGCGCGAGGGAGGCGCAGCCCGGCGTGGTGCTCGGCGCCCTTCACGCCCTCACGCTCGCGCGCCAGGCGCTGCGCGGCCACGCCGACCGGCTGCGCAGGCGCGCCCAGCCCGCGCCGCGGCCCCCGCGCGCGGAGTTCGAAGTCGAGCCCGACGCGCCCGACCGCGAGCACATCTCGTCGAGCGAGGTGGTGCGCGCGCTCTCCGACGCGCCGCCGGGCGACCCCCTCGGCGCGGGCGCCGCGATGATCGCCACGTCGGTGCGCCGGCGCGTCGAGCGCGGGCCCGTCGAAGAGGCCGCCGAGCTCCTGGTCACGTGGCTGCACGCGGGCGGCGTCGACGAGCTGCCGCCGTGGGGCGCCGCGGCCGTCGACTTCGCGCTCCTCGCGGGCGAGCTCCAGGGCGTGCACTTTCGCCCCCTCGCCGAGCTCGCCGCGCGGGCCCCCGCGCCGTGGGCCTCGCTCGTCTCCCTGGCCTCGCTCCCGCGCGACGCGCTGCGGGCGGCGCGCATGCTCTCGGCCCTCGCGTCGCACCCCGACGTGGCGCGCGAGCTCTCGCCCTCGACCGCCGACGCCGCGCAGGAGGCCCTGGTGACGCTCCTCGGGCACCCGCGCGCGGGCGTGTGGTCGCGCGCGGCGCGGGCCATGGGGCGCCTCGCGGGCCACCTCGCGGGCGCGAGCCAGCGGCTCCTCGAGCTGCTCACGGGCGCGTCGACCTCGCAGCGCCTCCGCGCGACGGCGGC
>JBDHVF010000659.1:0-4980 GCA_039809605.1 Polyangiales bacterium
ATGATGCAGGTGTTACGGTTGGTCGTCACGTCGCGGTCGCCCGCGGTGCGGCCGCGCGCGGCGGAGCACGACGAGGTCGACATGCCCTGCGGCAGGATCTCGCGCACGATGCAGTTCACGCGCACCTGCTGGTGGGCCGTGGCGCAGGGGTGCGCCGTGGTCGACATCTGGCCCATCGCGCAGATGGGGGGGTTGGTCTCGAGGGGCCTCGGCAGGCAGCGGCCCGAGAGGCGCGACTGGATGCGCTCGACGATCTGCGCGAGCGCCGGGGTGTAGTCGTTGGCGCAGATGGAGCTCAGCGTGCCGTTGTTGTACCGCTCGGCGAAGCGCCGCGCGACCTGCGCGACGCGGCGCGAGGGCCACGCGAAGTACTGCGCGCCGGCGTCGCAGGTGGTGACGGGCGAGCTGCCCTCGCGGCGGCACGCGGGCACCACGCGGGTGGTGCACATGGGGTCCATGTTGCGCTGGCGCATCGAGACGGGGCCGCTGCCGGTCTGCTCGCCGGTGTAGCCGTCGGAGCCGTCGGGCATGCGGCCGAGGAGGGTGTCGTAGTCGACCTCCATGCCCATGCCGCTCGACGAGGGGCGCATCGGGAGGTTGAGGGGCACGCCCGCGATGGCCGAGAAGATCACGAGGTCGGGGCGGCCGGGCTTGAGCGAGGTGAAGCCGCGGTTCGGGCGCATCGGGTCGATGTAGCGGTCGATGGACCACGTGGGATCCTGCCGCGAGCCCGGCGTGTACATGTAGAAGCGGAGGTTCAGGTCCGACGACGACCAGTCGGGCGACATGATGTCGAACACGCTCACCGCGTCGGTGCAGGGGAAGCCCATCTCCGCGAAGCGGCAGTCGCGCGTCGAGCCGTCTTCTTCGTCGGTGACCATCACGATGGCGAGCACGGCGTTCTCGCGCACGAAGCCCGCGTTGGGGTCGGTGTTGCCCGGCTGCTCGCGGGGGTTGCGCACCACGAGGGCGCGGTAGGCCGACTCGAGCTGCTGCTCGAGGCCGCAGCCGTTCGTCGAGAGGTACGCGTTGCAGACGAAGTCGTCGGCGAACTCCGTCGCGTTCGTCGTCATCGCGTTGAACGTGAGGAAGTTCGGGTACTGGTTCGGGTCGTTGGTGCAGCGCGCGGGGCGGCGGCCCGGCGGGGCCGAGGTCCACGGCTCGTGCGTGCGGATCGCGAGGCCGTTCTTGATCGGGTTCAAGAGCCCGTCGTCGCCCGTGTCGCTGTTGGCGCACGAGGGCACCACGCTGCCGGGCGTGCCCAGGTCCGACGAGATCACGCCGACGTGCAGGCTCTTCACCGGCGGGTGCTCGGGCCGCATGGTCATCGGGTTGATGGGCGGGTTCACCAGCTGGTTGATCAGGGTGTTGAAGTTCCGCGCCAGGTTGGCCTGGTTCTCGGACATGGAGTTCGAGTTGTCGATCTCGAAGAGCACGTCGACGTTCTCGATCGCGTTGTTCACCACCGGGAGGCGGACGCCCGACTGCAGGTTGGTGTTGGGCTTCGCCACCGGCCGGTCGAGACACCCGAACATCCCAGCCCCGAGGCCCACCACCGCGGCAACTCCCACCACCCTCTTGCGGAAGAATGCGTTCCGCTGATGCATACACACAGCTCCTTCGGTACGGATCCTGAAGATCAGCGGCGGGACAATACCGCCCCCACACTTCGCAGGGCAACGACGGAATCGACACCGCCTGCGACGGGAGCTGCAACGATGACGCCACGAAGATTCTCTCGTAGATTCACCGCGGCCAGCGACTCGCGATGGAAACCCACGGTGCTTCGCCGTGGCAACGCAGGTTGGCAACGACTCGTACCCGTGGAGACCCGCTCATGACGCCGGCAGCGCCTCGCGTTGAACCCACGACCCGCGTGCTGCTCGTCGACGACGAGGAGAACCTCCGCCTGGCCCTGCGGACGCACCTGCGCAAGCAGGGTTGGGACGTGACGGCGGTGGGGGGCGTCGACGAGGCGCTCACGGCCATGGAGCGCGACGCGGCGGAGTACGTGGTGACCGACGTGCGGATGCCGGGCGGTCGCTCGGGCCTCGACCTTCTGGCCGAGGTGCGCAAGCGCTGGCCCGCGACGGTGGTGCTGGTGATGAGCGCGTACGGCTCGCACGAGGACGCCCTGGCGGCGATCAAGGCCGGCGCGCAGGACTACCTCACCAAGCCCTTCGCCCCGGCGGACCTCGCGTTCACGCTTCGTAAAGCGCAGGAGCGCGAGGCGCTGCGGCGGGAGAACCGGGAGCTCCGCGCGGCGCTGGCGAGGGAGAACCGCTTCGACTCGCTGGTGGCGCGCAGCGAGTCGATGAAGCAGCTCTTCAGCACGGTCGCGCGCGTGGCGGGCTTCAAGACCACGGTGCTCATCAACGGCGAGACGGGCGTGGGCAAGGAGCTCATCGCGCGCTCGATCCACATGCGCTCGCCTCGGGCGGCGAGGCCCTTCGTGGCGATCAACTGCGGGGCCATCCCCGAGAACCTCATCGAGAGCGAGCTCTTCGGGCACAAGAAGGGCGCGTTCACCGACGCGAGCTCCGACAAGCGCGGGCTCTTCGAAGAGGCAGAAGGGGGCACGCTCTTTCTCGACGAGATCGCCGACCTCCCGCTGCCCCTCCAGGTGAAGCTCCTGCGGGTGCTTCAAGAGGGCACGTTCCGCAGGCTCGGCGAGACGCACGACCGCAAGGCCGACGTGCGCATCGTGGCCGCGAGCGCGAGGGACATCAGCAAGGAGGTCAAGGCCGGCAGGTTCCGCGAGGACCTCTTCTTTCGCCTCAACGTGCTGTCGGTGACCATCCCCCCCTTGCGCCAGCGCCGGGAGGACATCCCGCTGCTCGTCGACCACTTCGTCGCGCGCTTCAACGAGCGCCTGGGCACGTCGATCCAGGCCGTGGAGCCCAAGGCGATGCAGATCCTCTCGGAGTACTCGTGGCCGGGCAACGTGCGCGAGCTCGAGCACGCCATCGAGCGCGCCATGGTGCTCTGCGAGGGCACGGTGCTCACGGCCAACGACCTCGACCCCCGCGTCCGCGAGCCCGCCGACCCCGTGGCCGCCGAGCTCGAGAAGGGCAACTACTCGATCAAGAAGACCACGCGCATCATCGAAGAGATTCTCATCCGGCGCGCCCTCGACAAGACCAAGGGCAACCGCACGCGCGCCGCGGAGCTCCTCGAGATCTCGCACCGCGCGCTGCTCTACAAGATCAAGGAGTTCGGGATCGGCTGACATCCTCGGGCGCGTCCCAGTCGTCGAGCGCGCGCGCGCCGACGGCGACGGGGAGCGTGCCCACCCGCGCGAGGAGCGCTTGCAGCGAGCGCTCTCCGCGCGCCGCCATGGCCCGCGCCTCGGGCAGGACCCTCGCGGGGTCGTAGCGCGCGAAGAAGGGCTCCCACGGCGCGCCCTCGTCGCGACGCGCCGCCACGCAGGCCGCGTCGGGGTGTGCCGCCGCGAGCGCGCGCAGGTCGTCGAGCGTGACGTGCGGCATGTCGCACGCGAGCGCGATGGCCTCGCGATCGCCCGCGTACGAGAGCAGGCCGCAGAGGCCCCCGAGCGGGCCGACGCCCGCGGGCTCGTCGCCCACCACGGTGACGTCTCTCGCGACGTGCTCGTAGGCGTCGGCCGCGCCCACGAGCACGGGCTCGGCGCCGAGCTCCCTCGCGAGGCGCACGGCGCGTGCGACGAGGGACTCACCCGTGTCGGGCGCGGCGAGCAGGCCCTTGGGGCGCCCGCCCATGCGCGCGCTGCGCCCGCCCACGAACACGCCCACGACGATCACGTGAGGCCGAACTCGGCGAGGGCCGCGAGGAACTTCGCCTCGTCCTTCACGGGCGAGCACAGGCGGTGGATCACGTAGCGCCGCGCGTCGTCGAGGCCCTGCCAGCGCGCGGGGTCGACGGTGGCGCCGAGCTCCCTGGCGCGCTCGATCACCGCGCCGCGCGCGACGTCGCTCGCCCACGGGTGATCCGTGGGCGCGATGCGCGACGCGGGGACGCCCGCGACGTGGCCGTCGCGCTCGACGCGGGCGGCGTACGCGGCGCGCTGCGCGTCGGTCTCCACGGGGAGCGCGCAGAGCGCCTCGCGCTCGTCGCGAGGGAGCGCCTGCCACGCGGCGAGCGAGAGCTTCATGCCCACGAGGTCGAGCCGGTAGCGCACCGCGAGGGGCATGAACTCGAGCGTCTCGTAGAGCGCGGATTCGAAGGCGTATCGGTCGTCGGTCATCGGAGCACCTCAGAAGCAGAAGCTGCCGGAGCAGCGCGCGGGCGCGATGCACGTGCCCGCGCAGCAGGGCTGCCCGCGGTTGCCGCACGCGCGGCAGTACCCCGCCGAGCAGTAGTTGCCGACGCTGCAAGAGCTCCCCGGGCAGCAGGTCTGGTTCGTGAGCCCGCACACGCGGCAGAACCCCGCGGAGCAGTAGTTGCCAGCGCTGCAACTGCTGCCGGGGCAGCAGGTCTGGTTCGTGAGCCCGCACACGCGGCAGAACCCCGCGGAGCAGTAGTTGCCCGACGAGCACGCGCTGCCGGGGCAGCAGGTCTGGTTCGTGAGCCCGCACGCGCGGCAGAAGCCCGCGGAGCAGTAGTTGCCAGCGCTGCAACTGCTGCCGGGGCAGCAGGTCTGGTTCGTGAGCCCGCACGCGCGGCAGTAGCCCGCCGAGCAGTAGTTGCCCGAGGCGCACGAGCTCCCCGCGCAGCACCTCTGGCTGGTGCCGCCGCAGGTGGAGCTCGTCACGCACACGCCCGACGCGCAGACGAGGCCCGCGCCGCAGAGCGAGCCCGAGCAGCACGGCTGCGCGAACGCGCCGCACGCGGGCGGGCTGGAGCACACGCCGCCCGTACACGTGAGCCCCGCGCTGCACACGGAGCCGCCGCAGCACGGCTGCCCGCTGCCGCCGCACGCGGGCGCCGACGCGCAGGTGCCGCCCGAGCACGTGAGGCCCGCGTTGCACACGCTCCCGCCGCAGCACGCCTGCCCCGCCGCGC
>JBDHVF010000660.1:0-4979 GCA_039809605.1 Polyangiales bacterium
CCTCGTCTCCGTACGCTCAGCCACGCCCTCGCTCCGCGGGGGCGGGGCGCGCGGCAGCGCGGGTGGGGGCTCCGCGAAGGTGCGCCGCTGTGTTGGGTGGGGGCTCCGCGAAGGTGCGCCGCTGTGTTGGGTGGGGGCTCCGCGAAGGCGCGCGGCAGCGCGGGTGGGGGCTCCGCGAAGGTGCGCCGCTGTGTTGCGTGGGGGGCTCCGCGAAGGTGCGTCGCTGTGTTGCGTGGGGGCTCCGCGAAGGTGCGCCGCTGCGCGGGTGGGGGCTCCGCGAAGGTGCGCCGCTGCGCGAGTGGGGGACACATCGCACACGCGAAAGCGGCCAGATTGACCTGCGGGTCAGTGTCAGTCGCCTCTGGTACGCCGCGGAGGAGCGACCGGTCAGGTCGGCGGGCGCCAGCGCGGCTGCGGCACCGGGAAGCGGAAGTCCACGTCCCAGAAGGGCGCCGCGAAGGGCGCCGTGGTCGCGCGGCGCACCACCGACTCGATGCACGGCCCGAGCGGCGGCTCGGCGAAGATGCTGTGCAGCCGGATGCGGCTCGCCGCGCCCGTCGGTCCGTCGTAGCGCACGTTGATCACCACGAAGCGCGGGTTGTCGACGCCCTCGACGCAGTCGTTGATGCCCGAGCGCATCTGCCCCATCAGCCGGATGCGCGCGGACTCGGGCGGCACCCCCGTGGGCGCCGCGTCGCTCGCAGCCGCGGCCGTCGTCGCCGCGTCGGGCGCGCGCGCCACGTCAGCGGCGCTCGCCAGCGCCGTCGCGTCGGGCGCGGACGTCACGGACGCGTCGGGCGACATCGTGGCGAGCGACGCATCGGGCGCCGCCACCTCGACGACGTCGGGCTCGACGGGCTCGGGCTGCGCCACGGGCTCGGGCTGCGCCGCGGACGCGTCGGCCGTCTCGGCGCGCAGACGCGCGACCTCGTCGCGCAGGTCTTCGAGCGACGAGCGCATGTACACGAGCCCCGCGGTCACGAGCACCGCGGCGATCACCGTCGACGCGCCGAGAAAGCGCGCCGCGCTCGCCCACACGGGGTCGGTGCGCAGGCGCACGGGAGCCTCGGGCGCGGGCACGACGACCTCGGGCTTCACCACGGTCGCGGGTGTCGGCGCCGCGGGCTCGCGCGCCACCGACTTCACGCCCGACGTCGACGGCGGGAGCGGCGACGCGGGCGCCTCGGGCGCGCGGTGCGAGGGCGGCGTGTGCTCGACGCGCTCGGCGCGCTCGGAGGCGTGGCGGTGATCGTGGTCGTGCGGCACGGGCGGAGGGCCGTGCGAGGCCGCGGGCTTCGGTGAGCCGAGCGGCGTGTGTCGGGGCGGCGCGTGCGCCGAGGGCTTCGGCGGAAGCGGAGAGCCCGTGGGATGCGTGCGCTCGGCGGGCGGGGGCCGACCGACCTCTTCGTGCAGCACCGCGGCGACCTCGGGCGGCAACGCCGGGGGCAGCGGAGTGTGCTCGTGAGCGTGCGCGAGCGCGGCCGCGGGGGAGATGTCTTCGACGATGTCCTGCGTGGAGAGCAGCGTCTCGGGCAGGGACTCGGGCGCGCCGGTCTCGTCGAGCGAGACCTCGGGGCCGACCGAGGGCGCCGAGCGAGGGCGCGGCGTCGCGGGGCGCGAGCCGTCGATCATCGTGTGGGCGTCGGCGGGCAGCTTCGGCGGCGGAGGGATCTCTCCGCGGGCCTTCGCGGGCTCGTCGTGCGCGAGGTGGCGGGGCCGCGCGGGCGTGGCCGAGGGGCGCGTCGCGTTCACGGGCGGCGGGGGGAACTCGTCTTTGCGCCGCTGGCCCTGCATGGGCGAGACGCGCGCGCGGGGCGCGTGGTTCGACGGCGCGGGGGCGCCCAGGGGCTTCGTCGCGGGCACGCGCAGGCCCGGCGAGCTCGTGCGGCGCAGCACCTCGAGGAGCTCCTGCTCGATCTGCGAGGTGGTGTCGGGGTTCATGGGCCGCGCGGGTGTGGGTTCGGGCTCGGCCTCGGCCGTGAGGTCGACGGCGCCGACGGCGGGTGTGCGCGCGTCGGGCACGGCCTCCGTCGGCAGGAGCTTGAGCCGCTCGTACCCGACCGACGGCGTGGGGTGGTCTTCGATGGGAGGCCGCTCGGAGACGCGCGGCGGCGGCGGGTGCGTCGAGAGCCGCACGCCCGTGGCGCCCACCAGCGTGGGCTTGACCGGCGGCACGTCGACCGGGGCGGGCGGCGGCGACGCGAGCGCGTGCGCGATCGCGGGGTCGAGGAAGGCGCCCGCGGGCGTGAACTCGATCACCTGCGGCACATGGACGTCGCTCACCTCGTCGAGCCGCAGCGCCTCGTCGAACGCGCCCTCGAGGCGGTCGTCGCCCCCGTGCACGAACGACACGCGGCGGGGCGAGGGCTCGTCGGCCATGGGCGTGCGCAGCCGCTTGCGCCGGGTGTCGTCGGCGGCGCCGCCGGGGAAGGTCGGGCGCAGGCTGCGGTCTTCGCCGAGCACGCGCGCGAGCTCGCGGGCGAAGGCCAGGGCCGAGTCGTGCGGGGCGTCGAGCGCGTCGCGCCACACGCGTTCGAACACCCCGTCGATCTCGGGCGCGAGGCCGGGGCGCAGCGAGGTGACGGTGGGCATGTACGCGCCGCCCCGCAGCGACGCGGGCAGCTCGGTCTGCCCCGCGGCGCCGAAGGGGAGCTGCCCGGTGAGCGCCTCGAAGGCCAGCACCGCGAGCTGGAACACGTCGGCCGCGGGCGACGGGGGCGCCAGGAGCTCCGCGGGGATCACGTACCCCGGCTGCGCGTACGTGACCGCTTCGAGGGTCGAGAGGTAGCCCGCGTTCACGAGGGCGTGGAGGTAGCCGGGCTCTTCGAGCCACGCGCCCCCCTCGTCGCCGACGACCACGCGCTCGGGGCACACGCCGAGGTGCAGCACGGGCTTCGGGGCCTTGTGCAGCGCGCTGAGCGCCTCGCCCACGGCCACCACGACGCGCGCGACGTCTTCGACGCCGAGAAAGGGCTCGCTCGCGATGAGGTCTCGCAGCGAGCGCCCGCGGTGCATCGCGGCGAGCACCACGGGCGCCTCGCCGTCGGCGTCCCACGCGACGACCTCGGGGAGCGACGGGTGTCGCACGGCGCGGATGCGCTCCATCTCCTGCCCGAAGCGCTCGGCGACGCCCGCGGCGCGGGTGATCTGGTCGCCGCGCACCGACCACACGGTGAACCACTCGGAGGCTCGCTCGCGGTCGTGCGCGGCGAAGACCGACGCGAGCCGATCGCGCCGCACGCAGCGGTCGATCACGCGGCGGCCGAACACGATCGCCCCACGCGCGAACTCGCCGGGGTTGGTGTGGCTTCCTGACTGCGTCATGGCCCTCGTGGCCTCATTGGAACCCAGTTGCTCGCCGCGCGCCGCATTTCGTGCGACCGCGCGCGGCGCCGACCGCGAGATCGTAGCTCACAGCGCCTCGTACGCCGGGGTCGTCGCGCCCGTGATCGACGGCGACGAGACGCTCACTCTCCCCGCTCCTCCGTTGCCCGCGGGCGCCGCGCGCCGGATGTCGACCGTGCGGCAGGTGCACTGACCGCCCGCGCCTCCCGTGGCCGCCACCCTCGCAGCGCCGAGCGAGGCCCTCGAAGCGATCACCCGGATGGCCCCGCCCGACCCGCCGCCCCCGCCGCCCATTCCGCACCCGCGGCCGCCGCACGCGAACTGATTGCCCGTGAGCCCGTCGACCCCGTTCGAGGTGATCGCGCCCGTCACCGTGAGCGCCCCGCCCACGCGAAGGAACACCACCCCGCCGCCGTTGCCCCCCTGCCCCGGATAGCCTCCGTCTTCGTCCGCGCCGCCTTCGCCGCCCGCGCTCCCGAGGTGCAGCGTGCCCGAGGGGTTGCTGGCGCCGTAGGCCGCGCCCGCGGCGCCTCCCTCGTTGGGGCATCGCAGCGCGCACTCGCCCGTGGGGTCGCCGTTGCAGTCGCCCGTCGAGCCCGTGGTGGCGCCCGCGCCGTACGCGCCGCCGCCGCCCGCGCCGCAGTCCTGCCCCTGCCCGCCGCCTCCCCCGCCGCCGCCGTTCGACGTGACGCCCTGCGCGCCGGGGCCCGTCCACGACTCGCCCTGAAAGCCGTACTGGCAGTTGTTGCGCGCGGAGCAGTCCCTCGCGCGGCCGCGAAACCCGCGGCCGTTCATCGTGATCGAGCCCTGCACGATGAGGTCTCCCGTGGTCTCGACCGCGAGGATGCCTCCGGTGCGCCCGTTCCACTCGGGGGCGGTGAGCTCTCCCGTGGGGCCGACGAAGAGGTCGGTGTACTGCGCCACCGCGACGATCTGCGCGTGGGCGTTGCCCGCGCCCGTGGTGTACGTGAACCGCAGCGGCGACTCGAGCATGAGCGACGCGCCCGCCGACGCCACCACGCGGTTGAACTCGTAGCTGCCCGCCGTCGCCGCGGGCCCCTGCGTCTGGTGCAGGATCACCCGCGTGCCCGGCGCGAGGGTGACTCCGGGCGCGTCGACCAGCATCGCCGCGCGCGTGCCCGCGAGGGCCGCGACGGGCGCCGCGAGCGTGTCGACCACCGTGGGGCGGTCGATGGTCACCACGGGCGCGCAGGCGCCGCCCGAGCAGGTGGTCGGGCAGGCGTTGCCGCAGCGGCCGCAGTTGCGCGCGTCGGTCGAGAGCGCCGCCTCGCAGCCGTTGTCGGCCACCCCGTCGCAGTCGCCGAAGCCCGCGGCGCAGGCCCCGAGCGCGCAGCGCCCCGACGCGCACGCGGCCGACGCGTGGGCGAAGGCGCACGCGACCGCGCACCCGCCGCAGTGGCGCGCGTCGGTCGAGAGGTCGACCTCGCAGCCGTTGTCGGGGGCGCCGTCGCAGTCGGCGAAGCCCGCGTCACAGGCGTAGCCGCACGCGCCGGCCGAGCAGGTGGGCGACGCGTGGGGGCGCGCGGGGCACGCGTTGCCGCAGCGGCCGCAGTTCGCGCGGTCGGTCGCGGTGACCACGCACGCGCCGCCGCAGAGCGTCTCGGGCGCGCGGC
>JBDHVF010000661.1:0-4978 GCA_039809605.1 Polyangiales bacterium
ATGCCCGGCGACGCGGGCGACGGGGCGATGCCCGGCGACGCGGGCGACGGGGCGATGCCCGGCGACGCGGGCGACGGCGCGGCGCCCGGCGACGCGGGCGACGCGGGCGACCGGTGCATGCCCGAGATGACCCGCATCTGCTACGCGGGCCCGGCGGGCACGATCGGCGTCGGGCGCTGTCGCGGGGGCACGCAGGTGTGCAGCCCCGCGGGCACGTGGTCGATGTGCACGGGCGAGGTGCTCCCCATGATGGAGGAGACCTGCGGCAACGGCATGGACGACAACTGCAACGGCGTGTCGGACGAGGGCTGCGGCGAGTGCACGAGCGGCGCGACGCGGAGCTGCTACACGGGCCGCCCCGACACGATGGGCGTCGGCCGCTGCCGCGCGGGCATGCAGGCGTGCGACGCCATGGGCCGCTGGCCGATGACCTGCGCCGACGAGGTGCTGCCGGCGATGAGCGAGACCTGCGGCAACATGGTCGACGACGACTGCAACGGCATGGTCGACGACGGCTGCGGCGAGTGCACGGCGGGCGACACGCGGCCCTGCTACACGGGCCCGATGGGCACGCGCGGCGTCGGCCGCTGCGCCGAGGGCACGCAGACCTGCGGCGCCGACCGCCGCTACCCGACCGCGTGCGCGGGCGAGGTGCTGCCTGCCATGGCCGAGACCTGCGGCAACGGCATGGACGACAACTGCAACGGCATGGCCGACGAGGGCTGCGGCGAGTGCACGCCCGGCACCACGCGGCCCTGCTACACGGGCGCGACGGGCACCGTGGGCGTCGGCCGCTGCCGCGCGGGCACGCAGGTGTGCGGCCCCACGGGCATGTACGCCACGACGTGCACCGCCGAGGTCACGCCCGCGATGAGCGAGACCTGCGGCAACATGGTCGACGACGACTGCGACGGCATGACCGACGAGGGCTGCGGCGAGTGCATGCCCGGCACCACGCGGTCGTGCTACTCGGGCCCCACGGGCACGCGCGACGTCGGGCGCTGCCGCGGCGGCACGCAGATCTGCAACGCCGCGGGCTCGTACGAGATGGCCTGCCTCGGCGAGACCGTGCCCGCGATGGCCGAGATCTGCGGCAACATGGTCGACGACGACTGCAACGGCATGGTCGACGACCTGTGCGGCGAGTGCGCGCCGGGCGCGACGCGCACGTGCTACTCGGGGCCCTCGGGCACGCAGTCGACGGGGTCCTGCCGCGCGGGCACGCAGACCTGCGGCGCCGACCGCCGCTTCGGCGCGTGCACGGGCGAGGTCGTTCCCGCGGCCGAGACGTGCAACGGCGCCGACGACGACTGCGACGGCATGACCGACGAGGACCCGGCCGCCGCCGCGTGCCGCCTCTCGAACGCCACGGCCGCGTGCCGCATGGGCGCGTGCGCCGTGAGCGGGTGCGCGTCGGGCTTCGGCGACTGCGACGCGACGGCCTCCAACGGCTGCGAGACCGACCTCTCGACGTCGTCGATGCACTGCGGCGCCTGCGGGCGCGCGTGCGCCGAGGGCCAGTCGTGCCTCGCGGGCAACTGCACGGGCGCGCTCGGCGCCGACCTCGCCGTCGGCGACAACCACACCTGCGCGCTCATCGCGGGCGGCGCGCTCGCGTGCTGGGGCTACAACGCGAACAGCCAGCTCGGCAACGGCGCGTCGGTCAACCGCGCGCACCCCACGCCCGTCGGGTCGCTCGCGGGCGTGGTCGACGTCGAGCTCGGCGCGACGCACTCGTGCGCGGTGCGCGGCTCGGGCGAGACGCTCTGCTGGGGCGCCAACTCGATGGGCCAGCTCGGCGACGGCACCACCGCGACGCGCACCACGCCGAGCGCGGTGTTCGGCCTGAGCGACGCCACCCAGGTGGCCCTCGGCGCCAACCACACCTGCGTGCTGCGCCGCACGGGCCGCGTCGCGTGCTGGGGCGCCAACAACACCAACCAGCTCGGCGACGGCTCCACGGCCAACCGCACCATCCCCCTCGACGTGCCGGGGCTCGCCGACGTCGTGCAGGTCGCCGCGGGCACGGGCCACACCTGCGCGCTGCGCCTCGACGGGCGCGTCGCGTGCTGGGGCAGCAACTCCAACGGTCAGCTCGGCGACGCCACGACGACCAACCGCTCGGGCGCCACGGTGGTGCCGGGCCTCACCAACGTCGTGTCGATCACCGCGGGGCGCGTGCACACCTGCGCGATCGCGCGCGACGGCACGGTGCGCTGCTGGGGCTACAACGGCTACGGCCAGCTCGGCGACGGCACCACCGCGCAGCGCACCGCGCCCGTGGTCGTGCCCACGATCACCGACGCCGTGCAGGTCACGGCCGGCGGCAACCACACCTGCGTCCGCCGCCGCGGCAGCACGGTGATGTGCTGGGGCTACAACGGCTACGGGCAGGTCGGCGACGGCTCCACCTCGCAGCGCAACCTCCCGGTCATCCTGCTCGCGCCCACGGACGTCGAGCGCATCGTGGCCGGCGGCAACCACACCTGCGTGCGCGTCACCGGCGGCGCGGTGCGCTGCTGGGGCTACAACGGCTACGGCCAGCTCGGCGACGGCTCGACGGCCAACGCCAACCGCCCGAGCGCGGCGGTCTTCGGCCTCGGCGGCGCGATGAGCTGCGCGGGCGCCGCGTGCGCGTCGCCGGTCGTCGCGGGCAACGACTACACCTGCGCGATCCGCCCCGACGGCTCGCTCGCGTGCTGGGGCTACAACGCCTACGGCGGCCTCGGCAACGGCACCACCGTCGCCCGCTACGGGCCCGTGGTCTCGACCTCGCTCACGGGCGTCAGGAGCGTCGCGCTGGGGCTCAACCACACGTGCGCCGTGGCCTCGAGCGGCGCGGTCTCGTGCTGGGGCTACAACAACTACGGGCAGCTCGGCAACGCGACCACTTCGAACAACACCGCGCCCGTGAGCGTGTTCGGCGTGAGCGACGGCGTCGAGGTCGCCAACGGCGCGTACTTCTCGTGCGTGCGCCGCGCCACGGGCGCCGTCTCGTGCTGGGGCTACAACGCCTACGGCGACCTCGGCGACGGCACCACCACCAACCGCACGGTGCCGGGGCCCGTCGGCGGCGCGTCGCCGGTCACCGACGCGACGGCGATCAGCGCCGACGGCAACACCGCGTGCGTGATCCGCGCGGGCGGCGCCGTCTGGTGCTGGGGCTACAACGGCTACGGCGAGATCGGCGACGGCACCGTCACCAACCGCCCGCTGCCCACGCAGGTGCGCAACTTCGGCGGCATGAGCGGCAACCTCACGGGCGTCTCGCAGGTGAGCGTGGGCGACAACCACGTGTGCGCGCTGCGCTCGGGCCTGGTGGTCTGCTGGGGCCGCAACACCTACGGGCAGATCGGCGACGGCACCACGACGCAGCGCAACACCCCGGTGCTGGTGCCGACGCTCACCGACGCGGTCGAGATCACCGCGGGCGCCAACCACACCTGCGCGCGCCGCGCCACGGGCGCCGTCATGTGCTGGGGCTACAACGGCTACGGCGGCCTCGGCGACGGGAGCACGTCGCAGCGCAACCTCCCGGTGACCGTCGCGGGCGTGAGCGACGCGGCCACGATCACCGCGGGCAGCTACCACTCGTGCGCGCGCCGCGCCGACGGCACGCTCTGGTGCTGGGGCTCGAGCAACTACGGCCAGATCGGCAACGGCTGGACGGTCAACGCCAGCACCGCGCAGGGCCCCATCTTCGGCCTGCCCTGAGCCCCTCGCGCTCGCCGCGGGCCCGCCGCACCTCGCGCCGGGCCCGCGGGGCGCTCCCCACGATCACTGCGTCTGCACGGGCACGAAGATCTGCTCGTCGCGGCGCCGCACGAGCAGCGCGGCGCGGCCGTCGCGCACCGACTCGGCGAGGTCGCCCGAGCCCGCCACGTCGCGCCCGTCGGCCTGAAGGATCAGGTCGCCGCGGCGCAGGCCCGCGCGGTCGGCGGCGCCGCCCTGCTCGACGGCGGTGACCACCACGGCGCTGCGGGCGCCGAGCTGACGCGCGCGCGCGGGGTCGACGGGCGAGACCTCGACGCCCAGGGTCACGGGCTCGTCGCGGCGCACGTCGCGGCCGCGGGGGTGCGCGTTGGCGCGCGCCTCGCTGCGCTCGTCGGGCCGGCGCGCGGCGGTGAGGGTGACGTGGCGCGTCTGCCCGCCGCGCAGCACGTCGAGCTCGACGTGGTCGCCGGGGCGGTGGCCCGTGACCTCGCGCACCACGTCGGAGGAGTGGTGCACGGGGTGTCCGTCGATGCGCACGATCACGTCGCCGGGCGCGAGGCCCGCGCGCGAGGCGGGGCCCGCGGCGTCGACCTGCGACACCAGCGCGCCCGCCTCGGGCTGCAGGTGGAACGACTCGGCGAGGGTGGCGCTGAGCTCCTGCACGCCGACGCCGACCCAGCCGCGGGTGACGTGGCCCTGCGCGAGCACCTGCTCGGCGACGAGGCGCGCGAGGCGCGAGGGCACGGCGAAGCCCACGCCCGTGCCGCGTCCGATGATCATGGTGTTGATGCCGAGCACCTCGCCGCGGAGGTTCACCAGCGGCCCGCCGGAGTTGCCCGGGTTGATGCTCGCGTCGGTCTGGAGGTAGTCCTCGATGGCGTTGGCGCCGAGGCCCGCGCGGCCCTTGGCGCTCACGACGCCGTGGGTGACGGTGGCCTCGAGGCCGAAGGGGGCGCCGATGGCGAGCACCCACTCGCCCACGCGCGCGCCCTCGCTGTCGCCCCAGCGCGCCGTCGGGAGGCCCTGCGCGTCGACCTTGATCACCGCGAGGTCGGTCGAGGGGTCGGTGCCGAGCACCTGCGCGCGCATCACGCGGCCGTCGCGCAGGTGCACCTCGATGCGGTCGGCGTCGCGCACGACGTGGTTGTTCGTCACGATCACGCCGTCGGCGCGCACGACCACGCCCGAGCCCGTGCCCCGCACCACGTCGGGCGCACCGCCGCCCCCGCCGCGCCCCCCGAAGGGGAAGGGGAACGGCAGCCCC
>JBDHVF010000662.1:0-4976 GCA_039809605.1 Polyangiales bacterium
GCTGTCGCGGGTGCGCGCGTAGCGGGGCTCGGCGGCGGCGCGGGCGTCGGCGTCGCGCGCGGCGCGGTCGAGCGTGGCCCACGCGTCGGCGCTGCGGCCGAGGCGCAGCAGCGCGCGGCCGAGGTACATGCGCGTGTTGGGGCTGTCGACCATGTCGAGCGAGGCTTGAAAGGCCGCCCGCGCCTGCTCGAAGTCGCCCGCGAAGAAGCGCGCGCGCCCCTGCTGGTAGAGGTCCTGCGCGCGGGTCTCGAGCGCGAGCGAGGGCGACGCCGTCGTCTGCGCGCACGCGGCGCGAGGCACGGCGACGGCACCGCACGCGAGCGCGAGCGTTGCGAGGAGCGACGAAGGTTGCGCGTGGCGACGCACCGGCGACTCGGGGGCGCGGCCCATGAGCCGCACCGCACCGGTATCCTGTCAGATCCCTGGGGGGTCGTACAGTCCTCCGCCCTCGGGGTGCGGGTGCTGCGCCCCCGAGTCGGGATGCTCCTCGTGCCGCTCGTGGTGGCGCGACCGGTGCCGGCGCCTCCCCTCTCTCGGTTCGTGCCGCGGCTCGGGCGCGACCTCGGGCATCGCCTCTCGCGCCGCGGGAACGGCCGCGGGAAGGGGCGGCTCGACGGGCGCGACGCGGTCTCCCGAAGCCGGAGGGTCGGGGGGGCGAGAGAACTCCTGCATGACCGCGGCGGCGCCGTGTTGCGCGGCGGGGCGGACGATGTTGCGCGAAACGCCCGCGCTTCGAATCGCGAACACGAGGCCCAGGCCCGCGATGAGCGCGACGACGGCGGCCATCGACCACGAGGCGCGCGAGGGGTGCCACGCGCGCGGGGCCGTGTCGCCGGAGCCCGTGGAGGGCGCCGCGCGCGGCCCGGTCTCGTCGGGCGTCTTCGAGACGGTGACGGGCGCGGGGCCTTCGAGCGGCGTGAGCTTCGAGGGCGACGGCGGCGGCGGGGCCTCGGGCTCGGGCGGCGGACGCTTCTCGCGGGGCGCGTCGAGCTCGGGCGACGAGGTGCGCCTCGGGGCCGCGACGTCCATGAGGGGCGTGGCGCGGCGGGCGCGCGGCGCGTCCATGAGGGGCGTCGAGCGGCGCGCGCGGCCGCCGCGGCGGTACGTGTCACCCGTGTCGAGGGCCCAGCGCTCGTCGACCCTGCCGTCGAGCGCGTCGGCGAGCGCGTCGGCGAGCTCGCGGCCCGTCGAGAAGCGCTCGTAGCGGCTGCGCGCGAGGGCGCGCTCGGCCCACGCGTCGAGCGCCGAGGGCAGGCCCGCGCGGCGCGACGTGGGCGGGGGGATGCGGTGCGTGAGGATCGCCACGAGGAGCTCGGCGATCGCCTCGCCCTCGAAGGGGTGCGAGCCCGTGATCATCTCGTACGCGATCATGCCGAGGGACCACAGGTCGCTGCGGCCGTCGAGCTCGCGCAGCGAGCGGGCCTGCTCGGGGGACATGTACCGCGGCGTGCCCACGAGCGTGTTGCTCGCCGTGGCGTGGCCCGCGTTGGCGAGCGTGTCGGTGAACTTCGCGACGCCGAAGTCGAGCACCTTCACCACGGGCGCGCCGTGCTCGACGGCGAGAAAGACGTTCTCGGGCTTGAGGTCGCGGTGCACGATGCCCGCGGCGTGCGCGGCGTCGACCGCGGCCGCGATCTGGCGAACGATGTCGAGCGACTCGGCGGGCGTGAGCGCGGGGGCGCGGCCGAGGCGCCTCGCGAGCGACTCGCCGCGCAGGAGTTCCATCACCAGAAAGGGCCGCCCGTCGGCCGCGACGCCGAAGTCCTCGACGCGCACGACGTTGCGGTGCTGGAGCCTCGCCGCGATGCGCGCCTCGCGCAGGAACCTCTCGGTCGCGGCCTTGTCGCGCGACACCGCGGGGATCAGCACCTTCACGGCCACCGCGTGGCCGAGCACCGCGTGGCGCGCGGCGTAGATCTCGCCCATGGCGCCCTCATCGATCTTCTCGACGAGCGCCCAGCGGTCGGCAAGGATCTCCTCAGCCTGCGGCATGGACGCCCTGCACTCTATCGGCGCCCATGGGAGAGGGCAAATCCTTCCGATCGGGGAACGTCGCTCGTAGGACTGGAGGCACGGCCCCGGTTGCCGCTACCGTCCCCCTTCCTTCGGTTGAAGGTGTACACGCCTCCGTCGCGTACCACCCCGCACCGTGAGCGATCGACCGTGAGCGAAGTCCCCGCCGCCCCCCCGAAGCCCCGCCGGCGCCGCGTCGGCATCGCGTCGGTGGTCTTTCTCGGGCTGCTCGTGGCCGCGGGCTTCGTGGTGCAGACCCGGTGGTTCGGCGCCCGCGTGGCCGCCCGCATCACCAAGGAGGTGAGCGCGGCCACCGGCCTCGACCTGCACATCGGTCGCGTGAGCTTCTCGTTCTGGGACTTCGCCGTGCGCATCGAGCGCATCACCGTGGGCCGCGCGGGCGCCGCCCCCCTCGCCCGCGTCGGCGCCCTGATCGTCTCGCCCTCGCCGGGCGACCTCGTGCGGGGCCGCGTGCAGCTCTCGCGGGTGAGCGTCGACGGCGCCGAGGTCGACCTGCGCTTCGAAGAGCGCGACGGCCGCGTGGTGCTCGTCAACGGCCCCGTCTCCCGCGGCGGCGGAGGGGGAGGCGGCGGCGACCTGCCCTTTCGCGACGTCGACGTGAGCGACGTGCGGGTGCGCGTGCACCACCCCATGGGCGACCTCGCGCTCGACTCGGTCGACGTCGACGTGCTCAACACCCCCAACCGCCGGCTCATGGTGGGCGTGCTCGCGTCGGGCGGGGAGCTCCGCAGCGCCCGCTTCCCCACGCTCTCGGGCCCCGTGCGCAGGCTCGAGGCGCGCGTCGCGCTCGACCGGCAGACCGACGACCTGCGCGTCGCGCTCGCCAACGTCTCGCTCGGCCGGCTCTCGCTCGCCGTGCGCGAGGCCCGCTGGTCGCCGCGCGCCCACCGGGCCTCCGTCGACGCCCGCTTCGAAGGCCCCATCGAAGACGTGCTCGGCGCCGTGCCCGCGGCGCACCCCGACCTGCGCGGCGTCGCGGCCCTCGACGTGCGCGGCGACGTCGACGTCGAGCGCCTCGACTTTCACGCCGAGGCCACGGTCGACGTGCGCGACCTCGCCCTGCACGCGCCCGACAGCACCGACCCCACGCTCATGCTCCGGTACAGCCTCGGCGACAGCATCCGGCTGCGCGCCGAGGCCGACCGGCAGCGCGTGGTGGTGCGCGACCTCGACGCCACCTGGTCGGGCGCGCGCATCACCAGCCCCACGGTCACGCTCGGGCTCACCGACGGCTTCGCGCTCGCGGGCGACCTCACGGTGCGCGACCTCGACTTCACGAAGCTCATGAAGTCCGTCACGGTCACCGAGCACACGATCGTCCTCTGGACGCTCGGCGGCGCGCTGCACCTGCACGGCACCCTCGACCCGCTGCGCCTCGCGTTCGACATCCCGGGCCTCGAGACCGCCAACTTCGCCGTGCTGCAAGACGGCTGGGACCGCCCCCCGCAGCGCCCCGTGATCCGCATCCCCCGGTCGCGCATCAGCGGGCAGATGCTCATCGACGACGTGTCGATCGGCTGGTACGGGATGACCGCCTCGTTCGGCCACACGCGCATCAACGCCGAGCGCGTGCGCGTGCGCCACTCGCACGACCGCACGGGCAGAGACAAAGACATCCAGATCTCGGGCGTCACGTCGGACCACATCGACCTCGCGGACCTGGGGTACGTCACCGAGATCCCCATCCGGGGCATCGCGCGCACGTCGGTGGGCGTGTACGGCAACACCGACAACCCGGTGGTCACGGGCACGCTGCGCATCGAGGACTTCGCGTTCAACACCTTCCCCCTCGGCACGCTCGAGACCGCGCCGGGCACGAAATGGACGCTGCGCGGGCTGCGCGTCGAGGCGCCGTACATCGTCGGCCGCCACCGGCGCAGCCCCTACGAGCTGCGGCGCGCCTACCTCGACTTCGAACGCTGGTCGCTCACCGCGGGCGCGCGCATGACCTCGGAGCGCATGCAGGCGGGCGATTTCTACAACATGTTCCATTTCGAGGGCGACCCCTCGTTCGAGCCCTACGACGGCTCGGCCGCCGTCGACGCCCAGATCGACTACGTACTCGGGCGCCCCGGCGACGACCGCGACGGCGTGATGACCGTCGACGCCACGCTCTCGAACGGCTCGCTCACGGCCTTCGGCGAGCACGTCGAGAACGTCAGCGCGCGCCTCGCGTACGAGTGGTTCCGCCGGCGCGAGGGCGTGCGCGGCGCGCGCGTGTCGCTCGACTACCTGCGCGGCACCAAGGGCGGCGCCCCCGTCGACATCTCGGGCGCCATGGACCCGGGCGCCCGCATGCACTTCGTCGCCAGCGCCCACGACGTCCCGCTGCGCGCGATGGACCTCCTGCAGCAGTCCGAGGCGCCCGTCGCGGGCACCGCGTCGGTGTCGGTCTCGGTCGAGGGCACCCCCGACGCGCCCCGCGTGCTCGCCGACATCTCGCTGCGCGACCTCTCGGCCCTCGGCCGCTCGCTCGGCGCCGTCGACCTGCGCGTCTCGCAGGTGCCCGACGGCCCCCCCGCGCGCGGCCCCGACGACCGCCCCCCGCCCGGGCGCATCACCCTCGACACGCGCCTGCTCGACGACCGCGTGCGCGTCCACGCCGCGCTGCGCGTGCCGTGGGAAGAGGGCCGCTGGCGCGACGCGCTCGGCGAGGAGCACCGCGACTACTCGCGCGCCTGGGGCGCCTCCGAGCTCTCGGGCGCGCTCACCACCACCGACGTGGTCGACGTGCTCCCGTGGCTGCCGCCCACGGTGCTCGCGCGCGTGGGCGCCGACGCCACCGCCCGCGCGCGGCTCACCGCCACCGTCGACCGCGCGCGCCTCGACGACGTCGCCGACGCCGACGCCCTCGTCGTCGTCGACGCCCTCGAGGCCGGCGCCTCGGGCCTGCGCGCGAGCCTCGGCCCCGGCGCGCCCCTCGTGGTGTGCGCGCGCGGGGG
>JBDHVF010000663.1:0-4972 GCA_039809605.1 Polyangiales bacterium
GCGCCGACGTCGACGTCGTGCGTCAGCGCATCGACGCGCTGCGCGCGCGCCCCGAGCTCTCCGACGCGACGTCTCGCGGGCGGCAGCGCGCGGCCCTCGCGCTCGAGTCGATGCACCTGCAGAGCCCCGACGACGCCGCGGTCGCGTACGTGCTCGGCGGCCTCTACGCGCGCTCGCGCGCCACCGCGGCGCAGGCCGTGGCCGCCTACCGCGACGCGCTGCGCGTGGTGCCCGCCCTCGCGGCAGACGAGGCCCTCGTCGACGACGTGGTGCGCATCTACGCCACGGCGCCCTCGCGCCCGGTGCCCGCCGAGGCCCTCTTGCGCGGGCCCCTCGCCGACGCGGCCCTCGACCCCCTCGTCGAGGCGTACGCGCGGGGCGTCGGGGTCACCTCGCGCGTCGCGGCGCTGCTGGCCGACGCCCGCTTCGCGTCGCGGCTCGACGCCACGCAGCGGGGCCTCGTCGCGCTCTCGTCGGCCCACACCTGCGAGGCGAGGCGCGCCGCGGTCGAGGCCCTGGGGCGCGAGGGCGACGCGCGCGCGCTGCCGGCGCTGCGGCGCATCCCCACGGGGTCGGGCTGCGGGTTCCTCGGGCTGGGGTCGTGCAACGGGTGCCTGAGCGCGGCGCTCCCCGCGGCGGTGCGCGCGATCGAGGCGCGCTCGCCCGACGCGGGGTGACCCGCGGTCAGCGCACGTAGACGAGGGCGTAGCGGGACTTGCAGGCGGGGTCGTCGTCGTAGCACTCGCCCGAGGCGCTCAGCGTGAGGCCGTTGGCGTTGCAGGGGTAGGCGCCGGGGGTGCAGGCCACGGGCGTGACGTGCCCCACGCGCAGGAGCGACAGGTCGTGCGTGCGCCACGACTCCTGGCCGTTGGGCGCGTTGCTCAGGCCGTTGACCCAGCAGCACTCGGCGGCGTTGAAGACCACCGCCGCGTTCTCGTTGCAGTCGGGCCAGCACGAGCAGTTGCTGTCGAGCGCGCGCAGCGCGAAGTTGAACGCGCGCTGCTGGTTGGTCGTGAGGCCGGCGGCGAAGTCGGCGCCCGAGCGCGTCCAGGCGCTCTGGCAGGTCGCGGGCCACATCGCCGTGACGTACCCGCCGAAGCTCCGGTTGCCGAGCAGCGCGCGGAAGCCGAACGAGTAGTCGTCGGTCTGCACCATGAGGTCGTTGCCCGCCACCGACGTCCACGCGGGCGACTTGAAGTTGGCCGTCGTGCGCGTCGAGGCCGCCCCGAAGGTCGACGCGTTGCGCAGCACGTCGAGGGTCGTCCACGTGCGCGCCACGCCGTTGACGAACGAGCCCACGAGCGTCCAGCCGCCCTCGTGCAGGGTCATCTCGCAGTAGGCGCGCACCGCGCCGCCCGCGGGCGCGAGGTCGTACTCGCCCGAGGGCAGCGTGGGCTGCGCCGCGTGCAGGGCGTTGCAGCTCGCGTAGGGCGTGCAGCTCCCCGCGACGCACGCGCGCGCCGCGGCGCAGACCGTTCCGCACGCGCCGCAGTGGGAGCCGTCGGTCGCGAGGTTCACGCACGACCCGCCGCAGGCCGTGAGCCCCGCGGGGCACGCCGTGGTGCACGACCCCGCGGCGCACACGCGCCCGGCGCCGCAGGCGTTGCCGCACGCGCCGCAGTTGCCGTTGTCGACGGCCGTGTCGCGGCACACGCCCGAGCACACCGTCTGCCCCGTCGGGCACGACAGCACGCACGCGCCCGCGCGGCAGACCTGGCCCGCGGGGCAGGCCGTTCCGCACGCGCCGCAGTTCGACGGGTCGACCGAGGTGTCGGCGCAGCGGGCCGACGACCCCGAGCCGCAGAGCGTGAGCGGCGCCGCGCAGTCGAGCACGCACACGCCCGACGAGCACACGTTGCCCGCGGGGCAGTCGTTGCCGCACGCGCCGCAGTTGTCGCGGTCGCTCGCCGTCGACGCGCAGCGCCCGCTGCACGCCGTCTGCCCCGCCGGGCACGAGAGCCGGCAGGTGCCCGAGCCGCAGAGCTGGCCCGCGGGGCACACGGTGCCGCACGCGCCGCAGTTCGACGGGTCGCTCGAGGTGTCGCGGCAGGTGCCCGAGCAGTTGGTCTGCCCCGGCGGGCACGACACGCGGCACACGCCCGCCGCGCAGAGCTGGCCCGCCGGGCACGGCAGCCCGCAGCCGCCGCAGTTGGCCGAGTCGGTGTCGAGGTCGCGGCAGGTGCCCGAGCAGTTGGTCTGCCCCACGGGGCAGGTGATCGTGCAGCGCCCCTCGCGGCACGACTGGCCCGGGCCGCAGGCCGTTCCGCACGCGCCGCAGTTGTTCGGGTCGATGCGCGTGTCGGCGCACGCGGCCGACGCCCCGCTGCCGCAGAGCGAGAGCGGCGCCGCGCACGAGAGCGCGCACGCGCCCATCGAGCACACGTTGCCCGCCGGGCACGCGCGGCCGCACATGCCGCAGTTCTCCCGGTCGGTCGGCAGCGACACGCAGGTGCCCGCGCACACCGTCTGCCCCACCGGGCACGACAGCGTGCACGCCCGCGCGATGCACACCTGCCCGGGGCCGCAGGCCGACCCGCACGCGCCGCAGTTCGACACGTCGGTCGCGAGGTCGCGGCACGCCGCGCCGCAGATCGTCTGCCCCGGCGGGCAGCTCACGGCGCACGCGCCGTCGCGGCAGACCTGGCCCGCGGGGCAGTCGTTGCCGCACGCGCCGCAGTTGCTCGCGTCGACGCGCGGGTCGACGCAGCCCGCCGACGCCCCGCTGCCGCACAGCCTCAGCGGCGCCGCGCACGACACCGCGCACGCGCCCATCGAGCACACGTTGCCCGCGGGGCACGCGCGGCCGCACGCGCCGCAGTTCTCCCGGTCGGTCGGCAGCGACACGCAGGTGCCCGCGCACACCGTCTGCCCCGCCGGGCACGAGAAGCGGCACGCCCCCGTCGCGCAGAGCTGGCCCGCGGGGCACGCGTTGCCGCACGCGCCGCAGTTCGACGGGTCTCCGTCGGTATCGCGGCAGGTGCCCATGCAGTTGGTCTGTCCGGGCGGGCAGGCCACCACGCACGCGCCGTCGCGGCACACCTGGCCCGCGGCGCACGCGCGGCCGCACGCGCCGCAGTTGGCGGCGTCGACCTGCGTCGCCACGCAGCGGCGCGAGGCTCCCTCCTCGCAGAGCGTGAGCGGCGCGGCGCACTCGACGCCGCACGCGCCCATCGAGCACACCTGGCCCGTGGGGCACGCGCCGCCGCACGCGCCGCAGTTGGCGCGGTCGGTCTGGGTGTTGACGCACGCGCCCGCGCAGCCCGTCTGCCCCGCGGGGCACGAGAGCCGGCACGAGCCCATCTGGCAGAGCTGACCCGACGCACAGACGTTGCCGCACGCGCCGCAGTTCGACGGGTCGTTCTGCGTGTCGCGGCACGCGCCCGAGCAGTTCTCGAAGCCCGCCGGGCACGAGAGCTGGCAGCGCCCCTCGGAGCACACGTTGCCCGCCGGGCACGCGTTGCCGCACGCGCCGCAGTTGCGGCTGTCGGCGCGCACGTCGACGCAGCGGTCGACGCAGAAGGTCTGCCCCGCGGCGCAGAGCACCGAGCAGCGCCCCGCGTAGCACACCTGCCCGAGCGGGCAGCGCGCGTTGCACGCGCCGCAGTTGTCGCGGTCGCTCGTGAGGTCGGCGCAGAGGCGCACGCCCTCGACGGGGCGGCACTCGGTGAGCGAGGGGCTCCCCCCGTCGCCCGCGTCGCCCGCAGCGGAGCACTCGGCCACGCAGCGCCCGCCCGCGCACACCTGCGCGGCGGGGCACTGGTTGCCGCACGACCCGCAGCTCTCGCGGTCGGTCATGGTGTCGACGCAGGTGCCGTTGCAGGTGGTGCGGCCGGGGGGGCACGAGTCCTGGCAGCTCCCGGCGACGCAGACCTGGCGGCCGCCGCAGAGCAGCCCGCACGCGCCGCAGTTGGCGCGGTCGCCCGCGAGGTCGACGCACACGCCGCCGCAGCTCTGCTGCGTGGGGGCGCAGCGGGTCTCGCGCGCGTCGGGCGCGTCGACGACGTCCATCGCGTCGAGCGCGTCGCCGAGGTCGTCGGTCGCGTCGCCCGCGGGCGCGTCGGGGGCGCCTCCCACCACCGCGCGCGTGTCGCTGCATCCGTGAAGCGCGGCGGCCGCGGCGAGCGCGCAGAGCGCCGCGAGCGCACGAAGAACGGGTCTTCCCATGGGGGCCTCCGCCCGCGAGTGTCGGCCATTCCCGCGCGAAAGCGAAGCGGGGCGCGCCGCAGAAGGTGCTGTCGTCAGCAGGACGCCGCGGACCTGGATCTGGCAGCGCATCGGGAGACGAACCGCAGAGGCGCAGAGGGCGCAGAGGCCGGAAGGGAAAGGGCTCGGCAAGACCCGAGGCTCCCTCTCTCTGCGCCCTCTGCGCCTCTGCGGTTCAGCCCAGACCAGGACACCTCGCGGCAGAGCAGGACACCACTCCCCCGCAGAACGCGCTGGCCGCGCGCGGTGCGCCGCGCGATGATCGCCGCCCTCAACGGGAGGAGCGACCATGTCGAAGTGGAACGGCCAGCAGCTCGAGCACATCGCGGACATCCTCATGGCCGCGGCCCACGCCGACGGCGACGTGCAGGGCGTCGAAGGCAGCACCGTGCGACAGGTGGTGACGGAGCTCGCGGGGTCGAAGCTCCCCGCCTCGCTCGACGCGCGGCTCAAGGGCTTCAAGCACGAGAGCTTCGACCTCGCGAAGGCGGGCGCCGCGCTCGGGCTCACCGAGAGCGCGCAGCGCAGGGAGCTCTTGCAGCTCGTGGCGCGCGTGACCGAGAGCGACGAGGTGCACGACCTCGACGAGTCGGACTACATCGTGAAGGTCGCGAAGGCCGTCGGCGCCTCGCGCGACGAGTACGCCGGGCTCACCGTCTCGCTCGAAGACGCCGGGCCGCCGCCGCTGCCGACGAAGTGAGCCCTCCCCCCGTCCCCCTCCCGCGGACGCGGGAGGGGGTGCCTCGGAGTAGCCTGCATACCCTCACCC
>JBDHVF010000664.1:0-4962 GCA_039809605.1 Polyangiales bacterium
GGTGAACCCGCCGGGCAACAGGCGAGTGCCTGTCATGGTGCTCTGGCACAGCCACTTTCGTCGCGACGGCAAACCTCTCCACCCGCGCTCAACACGGACCACTACGCCGTCGGCGGGATCGAGTTCGAGCCGTCGTCGCGCTTGCGCGCCGCGAGGGCGTGCGGCGACACGCCGAGGAGCACCAGGGGCTCGTCGGAGAGGGAGAACTCCACGAGCTGCCCGAGCTCGACGGACACGGCGTTGCGCGAGCCGTCGGCGTAGAGCCGCGCCTCGCGCATCTTGTTGCGGATGTGCAGCCGCTCGTCGGGGTGAATGAGCCCGCGCACGTGCTTGTACTCCACGCCCGGCGGCAGGTACGGCTCGCGCACCACGAACTGAAGCATGCGCGAGCGGAAGGGCATGGGCTTGCCCCCCGCGCTGCGGATCGCGGCGGTGGAGCCCGCGGCGGTCGAGACCCAGAGGCCCGAGGACTTCTGCTCCTCGCGCACGCCGTCGAACTCGAGGATGTACTTCGACGTCATGGCGGGCACGGGGTGGGTGAAGAGCGCGTCGTTGAGCACGCGGCGGTGCACCACCTCGCCGTCGACCGAGACCTGCATGCGCGCGGCGCGCACGCGGGCGACGCGGCCGTCTTCGATGGCCTCGAGGTGCTGGCGCACCTCGCCCATGCGCGTGCCGCAGAGGAAGCCCACCGAGTCCTGCGGCGCGGAGTTCACCCCGAGCATGGGCGTGTCGCCGACCGAGCGGCTCACCCAGATGAGCGTGCCGTCGCCGCCCACGGTGATGATGAGGTCGAAGCCCCCGACGTCGCCCACGCGGTCGCGCTCGCGGAAGGTCGCGCGCCAGCCCAGGTGCTCGATGGCCGCGCGGAGCTCCTCGAGGGTCTGGGCGTGGTGCGCGTCGGCGCGCACGAGCCTCGCCACGGTGGCGTCGTTGCGGTCGAGCAGCGCGATCACCCGCGCGGTCTTCTGCTGCCGCACGTAGAGGTCGTACGCGCTGCGCTTGGAGATCACGAGCACCCGGCGGGCACCGGCCATGCGACGGTCACCCCTTGCGCGCGAGGCGGGCCGCGAGCCGGTGGAGCGCGAGCTCGGTCTTGGCGTCTTCGATCACGCCCTCGGCCGCGCGCTCGAGGCAGGTCGAGAGGGGCCACCACTCGACGCGCGCGCGCGCCTCGAGCACCCCGTCGCCCGCGGCGTGCACCTTCGCGCGGTGGTCGGGCACGCGGGCGCACACGATGTGAATCTTCTCTCCGCAGAGGCCCGGCGAGAGGAACACCGGCACCCCGAGGGCGGTGAACTCCGAGGCGGGGAGCTCGAAGCCGGTCTCCTCGTGGGTCTCCCTCGCGGCGCACGCGAGCACGCCCTCGACGCCCTTCTCGTGGTCCTCGATGAGCCCCGCGGGCAGCTCCCAGAGCTCGACGTCGGGCCGCGGGTCGGGCACCACGAGCTCGCGGTGCCGCCGCAGCGCGAGCGGCGGGCGCAGCGCCGACCGGATGCACACGTAGGGGTCGCCCGGCGCGCCCTCGCGGTCGGCGTAGAGCGCCATGACCACCGCGTCGAGGGCCTTGCGGTCGACGACGTCGTAGGGGAACACCTCGCTCGACGTGCCGTCGGCGTAGTGGGTTCGCAGCCGCAGGCGGCGCACCTTGAGGAAGCCGCCGTCGCTCGGCACGCTGCTCGACCTGTCGTCGACGATCTCGATTCGTGTGCTCATCGGTGAGGCCCGCGAGGATAGCCCCGAAGCGGCCGCTACGGGAACATCGCAGCCGCGCGGAGTCCGTCGCCCTCGTCGAATCCGCAGGCGAGGTTCATGCACTGGATCGCCTGGCCCGACGCGCCCTTCACCAGGTTGTCGATCGCGCACTGGGCCACGATCTTCCCGGCGCGGCGGTCGATGAAGTAGGCCACGTGGGCGCGGTTGCTCCCGCGCACCCAGAGGGTGTCGGGCAGGGCGCCGGGGTCGAGCACGGCCACCGAGGGGGAGCCTTCGAAGTAGCGCCTCGCCTCGCGCACGAGCTCGTCGACGGTGAGCCCCTCGCGCGCGGGTCGCGCGTAGACCGTCGAGAGGATGCCGCGGGTCATGGGCGCGAGCGTCGGGGTGAAGGTCACGGTGACGGCGCTGCCCGCGACGCGCGAGAGCGTCTGCTCGATCTCGGGCGTGTGGCGGTGCGCGCCCGCGACCTTGTAGCTCCGCGCGCCCTCGGAGCACTCGGGGAAGTGCGTGCTGGCGGTGGGCGTGCGGCCCGCGCCCGACACGCCCGAGAGCGCGTGGACCACGAGGTCGTCGGCGCTCGCGAGCCCGCCCGCGAGCAGCGGGAGCATCGGGAGCGCGCTGGCCGTGGGGTAGCACCCCGGCACGGCCACGAGCTTCGCGCCGCGCAGGGCCTCGCGGTGCAGCTCGGGCAGCCCGTACACGGCCTCGTCGAGGAGCGCCGGCGCGCCGTGGTCGGCGCCGTACCACTGCGCGTACACCTTCGCGTCGCGCAGGCGGAAGTCGGCCGACAGGTCGAGCACCGTGACGCCCCGCTCGCGCAGCGCGCGCACGCACTCGACCGAGGCCCCGTGCGGCAGCGCGCAGAAGGCCACGGCGGCGCGCGCGGCCACGGCGTCGGCGTCGAAGGGCTCGATGGGCTTTTCGAAGAGGCCCGCGAGCGAGGGGAGCACCGCGCTCGCGCGTGGGGTGAGCTTCTCGCGCGCGCAGAGCGCGGTGATCTCGACGCGGGGGTGACCGAGCAGGAGGCGCAGGAGCTCCGCGCCCGTGTAGCCCGTGGCGCCGACGACCGCGACGCGGACACGTTCCGGTGCTGACATGAGGGGACGAGACCTCCGTGAAGAGGGCGGTGGAGAGCGGTGAGGTGCGGCGAGGGGAGCGGGGGGAGACGAGCGCTCCCCGCGCGGGTCAGCGCTTGGAGTACTGGAAGCGCTTGCGGGCGCCGGGGCGGCCGTACTTCTTGCGCTCCTTCTTGCGCGCGTCGCGCGTGAGGAGGCCCTGGCGCTTGAGGGGCGTGCGGCGCTCGGCGTCGGCGCCCGTGAGCGCGCGCGCGATGCCGAAGCGCACCGCGTCGGCCTGGGCCGCGAGGCCGCCGCCGGCCACCGTGGCCTCGACGTCGTAGCGGCCCAGCACCTCGACGATCTCGAAGGGCTGCAGGATCAGGAGCTGCGACGCGGAGCGCGGGAAGTACTGGTCGTACGGCCGGTCGTTCACGAGGATGTTCCCCGAGCCGGGACGGATGTACACGCGCGCAACGGCGGTCTTGCGCTTGCCGGTGGCGTAGTGGCGTTCGGTCTGGACGGTCATGGGTCTCTAATCCTCAGAACTTCGCGGGGAGGGTCTTGGGCTGCTGCGCCGCGTGCGGGTGGTTCGCGTCGGCGTAGAGCTTGAGCTTGCGGGCCATCTGACGGCCGAGGGAGTTCTTCGGGAGCATGCCCCGCACGGCCTTCTCGATCAGGTACGTGGGCTTGTGCTTCAGCATGTCGCCCGCCGAGCGCTTGCGCAGGCCGCCGGGGTGACCCGAGAAGTTGTAGTAGAACTTGTCGGTGAGCTTCTCGCCGGTGAGCGCGACCTTGTCGGCGTTCACCACCACGACGAAGTCGCCGGTGTCGACGTGCGGGGTGTACGTGGGCTTGTGCTTGCCGCGGAGCACGCGGGCGATGTCACTGGCGATGCGCCCCAGGGGCTTGTTGGTCGCGTCGACGATGAACCACGTCCGGGTGACCTCGGCGGGCTTCGCGCTGTAGGTGCCTTGCATTGGGATCGTACCTTCCAAAACGTTGCCGGGTGGCCACACCTGTCATCGGGCCATCGGGAGGGCGGGAGGTTACAGACATCCCTTCCGCTGTCAAGGTGCTGCGGAGGGGTTGGGGGAGGTCTTTCAGAAGTTCCACGAGAGGCCGACGGAGCGGGGCCCCACGCTGACGGTGACGGTCTCCTGCCGGGGCCTGCCCACGAAGAAGAGGGTCACACCCGCGGCCACGAGCACGCCGCCCGCGACGAGCAGGCCCGTCGTGGCGCCCGCGAGCGTGTCGACCGAGCTGCGCCGGTCGAGCGCGGCCTGGTCGGGGCACCGGCGGTTCGGGCAGGCCGTCTCGAGGTCGGAGAACTGCCCGCGTGATGCCCCCGCCGATGAGCGCCGCCGCGCCCACGCCCGCGGTGACGATCCCCACGGTGCGAAGGGGGTTGGGCCGCGTGACCACGCGCGTGCGCGGCTGCACGACGACGGGCGCCTCGACCCGCTGGGCCACGGGCGCCGCGATCTGCACGCGCTCGGTGGCGCCGGGAGAGATGTTCACGTCGCGCTCGATCACGGGCCCGTTGGGCACGTGCGCCACGATGTGGTGCGCCCCCGCGTCGACGAACCGCACGGTGTTGTACGCCGTGGAGGGGTACGCCTGGCCGTCGACTTCGACGGTGGTGGTGGTCTGGATCTCCGAGGGCACCTCGATGACGAGGTGGCCGATGCGCGAGTCGAGCCGCGCGAACTCGCGACGGGCCTCTTCGACCGCGCTGCGGAACACCGCGGGCGCGTCGGCCGGGAGCTGCTCCTGGCTGAGCCGCTGCCAGGTCTCGATGGCCTGCACCATGCGCGGGGGCGTGACGCGCTCGTACGCGATGGCGAGGTACTTGAGGTGCACCGGCGCGTGAAAGAGCTGCTCGGCGCGTTCGAAGCGGTCGATCACCGCGGGCCAGTCGGCGCGCTGCTGCGCGGCGATGCCCTCGAGCGCGAGCGTCCTCGCGGTCTCGCGGTTGGCCGCGTCGGGCGCGGGCTGGGCCAGGATCGACGGCGCGAACGCGAGCGCTCCGACGAACGCGATGACACGGAGAGGATACGAGGGCGCTCTCATGGAGCCCTGAGATACGCCCGAATCCTTTGGCGTTTCAACTGGTAACTGGGGGGTGACGTCCGCGCGTGCGGAGGGGCGCGTCAGTACCCGAGCGGGTCGCGCGTGCGGCCGCCGGGGC
>JBDHVF010000665.1:0-4958 GCA_039809605.1 Polyangiales bacterium
GAGGCCCCGCGCACGGGAACCGCCACGCCCGCGCGGCAGCTACACCCGCCGCCGCCGGGCACGAGGTCGCGCGCGGCGTCGGCCGAGGCGTCGGCGCCCGCGTCGCCCGCGGGGGCCACGCCCGCGTCGGGGAGCACGGGGTAGAACGTTCCGCCCGCGCCGAGGGCGCCGGTGTAGAGCGTGGCGCCGCGCGCGTCGAGCACGCGGATCTCGCCGCCGGGGTCGCCCGTGCGCCGGAACATCACCGTGTACGACCGCTGCCCCGACGGGTCGGCGACGCGCACGCCCGCGCGGTCGGCGTCTTCGACGAGCGACGCGGGCGGCATCGACTCGTGGTCGGTGTCGGTCGCGTCGATCACGTGCAGAAAGTACTCGCGCTCGTGGCCCCGCGCGGCCACCTCGAGGCGCGCGCCGCGGTCGTCGTCGGCGGGCACCAGCGGGTTCACGGTCGTGCCGTCGACCTGGTAGCCGTCGACGACCTGTCGCGTGGCGTTCGCGGGCAGCAGCGTGCGCCCCACGAGGCGCCCCGACGCGCGCGAGAGCGAGAAGAGCCCGTCGCGGTCGGTCACCGGGCGCGAGAGCGAGTGCAGCATGAAGCGCCGCTCGTAGCTCGGGTCGGTGGCCTCGACGCGGTCGAACACCACCACGAGCTCGGGGCGCAGGAGCACCACCTGCCGCGTGACCTCGCGCACCTTGGGCTGCGCGCCCGCGGCGGTGACGGCCGTGGAGTTGTACGCGCGCGTGAGGTCGCACGCGGCGTAGTCGTGAAAGCGCGAGGTCTCGAAGGCCGTGACCGAGCCCGTGTCGTACTGCGCGCCGGCGGTGAGGTTGCTGCGGTAGAGCGAGACGGTGGCGCGCGCGGCGCCCGTGTACGTCATCCCCCGCTGGCCGCCGTCGTTCACGCCCGGAATGCCTCGCGGGTTGGGGAAGGTCTCGCCCGGCCGCACGACGGCGAGGGTGTTGGCGTGGATCGATCGCTGCGCGTACCAGTTGAGCCAGTGGGCGGTTTCGAAGCCGTCCCAGGTGCCGGTGTGCACGGCGAGGGGGGCGCGGCGGTAGAGCTGAAAGCTGCCGGCCTCGAGGTGCTGCCGCGTGGTGAACCAGTCGCCGCACGAGAGGGTGAGGTGCAGGGCGTCGGCGTCGTCCCACGAGCCGCGCATGACCACCACGTCGCCCGCGGTGGGCGAGAGGTGCGCCGCGAGCGGCAGGTCGACGCGCGAGGGCTGCGCGGGGCGCGCCGGGTCGGCGAACACGATCTGGTGCCACGCCTCGGGGCCGCGGTAGTCCTGCCCCGCGGGCAGGCGCACGGTGACCTCGTTGGCGAGCGCCTGCGCCACGGGCGAGCCGGTGGCCCACGCGAGCATGTCGAGCACGGGACGCTGCCCCGCGGCCCCGGCGGGCGCGTCGCCGAGCGCGTCGCCGAACGCGGGGAACTTCATGTCGGGCCGCAGCGCGTAGGCGAACCCGCGCACCGCGGCGCCGAAGGGGTCCGACGCGTTCTGGCGCGACCAGGCGACGAGGTCCTCGCCGGTCGCGGTGGTCCACGCGATGGCGTAGTAGAGCGCGTAGCGCCCGGCGTAGGCGTTGAACCACGCGGGTCCCTCGGGCCAGACGCCCCCGGCGTACCCGAGCGCGGGCAAAAGCTGCGAGCGCCAGCGGAGGTTGGCGTACGCGACGTAGCGCGCCGCGGGCGACATCGGGGGGTCGCCCGGCGTGGCGAGCGCGAGGCCCGCGAGGCCCACCGTGGCGGCCTGCGCGTAGGCCTCCGACGAGAAGACGTCCTGCGGCTGGTGGGTGAGCGCGTACTCGGCGTACGACTGGAGGTAGGCCTCGATCGTCGAGCGGTCGGTGGGCGTGAGCGCGTCGTAGAGCCAGTCGTAGGCGAGGGCGAGGTGCAGCGTGCGCGCGGCGTTGGCGAGGAGCTGCCCGCTCTCGTCGCCGCGGTCGACGTTGCCGCCCACGCGGTTGATCTCGTCGCGCACGGCCTGGAGCGCGGCGTCTTCGTTGAAGAGCAGGTACCGCAGGGCGTTGTTGAGCACCGTGAGCGGCGGGTCGCGCGTGGTCGGTGGCGTGGGCAGGGGCGCGGCCACGCGGCACGCGCGGGCGTAGACCGACGTGGGCGCCTCGCAGCGCGCGCGCACGGTGAGGGGCGCGACCCCCCGCTGCCCGGCGGCGCTCAAGAAGATGCGCGGGTGGTACGCGCGTACGGTCTGCGCGGCCGCGGGCGCCGCGAGCGAGAGCGCAGCGAGGGCCGCGAGGGCGATCGAAGGGCGAAGCATGAGCGCGGGCAGAGACTACCCCGCGCGAGCGCGCACGGTCACGGGTGGGCGTCGGGGTTCGAGCTCACGGTGATGCGGTAGGGCCGCACCTCGCCCTCGCGGTAGCTGCCCACCCAGACCTGGTAGACGCCCGCGGGAAACGCGCCCTGGATGCCGGGGTTGAGCTGGTACTGGTCGTCGTTGCAGACGAGCGACCCGTCGGGCCTGCGGATGATGAGCGTCGAGTCGGCGGCCGACGTGACGGCCACGAGCAGGAAGGGCTGCGGCGTGCGCACCATCATCGTGTGCGAGGGCGCGGCCTGCACCCAGCCGCGGCACGTGCCCTCGCCGCGCACGCCCGCGGCGTTGAACACGCCGTTGGTGCGGCCCATCGCGGCCACGGGGCGGTAGGGGTTCGGCGGGATGTTCAGCGGGCGCCCCACGGCGCGCAGCGTCGGGTCGAGGTTGCCCAGGCTGGGCATCTGCGGCTGCGGGGGCACGGGGTTGGGGTTGATGCCCCCGCCGCCGCCGAGCGGCCGCGACGACGAGAGCTCGCTGACCGCGAGCTGAAAGGGCGCGGCCTGCCCGGCGGAGTAGGTGCCCACGTAGATGTCGTAGCGGCCGGGCGGGAGCCCGCGGAGGTCGACGCCGGGGTTGGCGCCGTAGGTGTCGTCGGCGCACCACGTCCCCGAGACGCCGCGCACCATGAGGGTGGTGTCGGCGCTCGACTCGGCGAACACGCGAAGGAACCGGAACCCCGTCGGCGTCTGGAGGATGAAGCTCGGCTGCGCGGGGATGAACCCGCGACAGTCGGCCTGGACGGTCTGCGCGCTCACGGGCCCGCCCGCGGTGCCCTGGTAGCGCTGCGGGTCGGGCATGAAGCCGGTGTTGAGGTTGATGGTCTGCGCCATGGCGAGCGGCGCGACGAGCGCGGCGGCCAGGAACGCGACGAGTCCGACGAAGGGGTTGTGTCTCATGGCGTTGGTGTTCTCTTCGGAGGTGCGGCGTTGCTCTCCCCGCCGGGGCGCTATCCTCGTGTGAGCCGCCGACGCGGGTCAAGGCCCGTGACGAGGCGGCGCCCGCAGGCATTCACCCGTGACACCGATGGGCCGCGGCGGTTCGCGGCGAGCTCTACCGCCCGCAGAGCCCTTCGAGCGCGGCCCTCAACCGCTCGGGCAGGGGGGTCGGCCGGCGCGTGGCGCGGTCGACGAACACGTGCACGAAGAAGCCCCACGCGCAGAGCTCCTCGCGTCCGGCGCGAAAGATCCCCACCTCGTAGCGCACGCTCGACCGGCCCAGGCGCGCGACGCGCAGCGCGGCGTCGAGCTCCTCGGGGTACGACGCGGGCGCGACGTAGCGGCAGCCCGACTCGACGCAGAGCCCGATCACCTCGCCCGCGTGCGGGTCGAGGCCGCCCTCCTCGATGAGCACGCGGTTGATGGCCGTGTCGAAGTACGAGTAGTACACGACGTTGTTCACGTGGCCGTAGACGTCGTTGTCCATCCAGCGCGTCTGGATGCGCGTCACGCGGGCGTAGTCCTCGCGCCGCGGGCGGATCTCGTCGCTCATCGCGCCCCCGCGAGCGCCGCGCGGAACACCGCCGCGAGGTCGTCGCGCGTCACGGCCCGCGGTGCGTTGTCGAGCAGCCGCTTCTGCACGATGGTGCCGCCGACGAGCGCGTCGAGGTCTCCCTCGCCGTAGCCGAGGGACGCGAGGCCGAGCGGCGCGCGGGCCGCCCGCATCACCGACTCGATCGCGCGGGCGAGGAGCTCCCCCGCGTCGCCGTCGACCGCGCCGCGCACGTCGGCGCCGAGCCACGCGGCGGCCTCGAGGTGGCGCGAGGGGCGCGAAGGGCCCGTGAAGCGAAAGGCCGCGGGAGCCCCCACGGCCACGGAGACGCCGTGCGGAACGAGCGCCTCGCCCTGGGGATAGCCCGGCATGCGGAAGTCGCGCACGTTGCCCGCGACCGCGTAGGCCATCGCGTGCGGCAGGTGCACGCCCGCGTTGCCGAAGGCCACGCCCGCGAGCGTGGCGGCCCACATCATCTGCTCGCGCGCCTCGGCGTCGCCCGCGTCGGCGACGGCGCGCGCGAGGTAGCGGCCCGCGAGGCGCAGGGCCTCGGCGCTCCCGAGGTCGCTCCAGGGGTTGGCGCCCTGGCTCATGGGGCGCGAGAGCGGCGACGGGGGCGCGGCGCGCGCGGTGAAGGGGCGCGCCGTGTACGACTCGACCGCGTGGCAGAGCACGTCGAGCCCGCTCGCGGCCACCACCGACGCGGGCAGCGTAGCCGTGGCGTCGGGGTCGACGACGGCGCGCGTGGGCCGGAGCCTGCGCGACGCGATGCCGGTCTTGGCGTGCAGCGCGAGCACGTCGCACACGGCGATGCCCGTGAGCTCGCTGCCGGTGCCGGACGTGGTGGGGCAGGCCACGTGCGGGGGCAGCGGGCCGGGCACGGGCCTCGCCTCGCCCACGGGCGCGTTCACGTACGCGAGGAACTCCGCGGGCCACGTCGCGTAGAGCGCCGCGGCCTTGCACGTGTCGATGACCGACCCGCCGCCCACCGAGACGTAGCCGTCGAAGCCCCCTTCGCGCGCGAAGCGCGCGGCGTCGAGGAACGACGCGTCGGTGGGCTCGACCCGCACGCCGTCGTACACGGCCGCGTCGACGCCGGCCGCGGCGAGCGAGCGGCGGGCGCGGTCGACG
>JBDHVF010000666.1:0-4957 GCA_039809605.1 Polyangiales bacterium
CGGGGGCGCCGGCCGCGAACACCTCGTCGAGGGCCTCGACCGCGTCGCGCATCGAGCCGAAGCGCTCGCCGGGGTCGCGCGCCACGCAGCGGGCGAACCAGCCGTCGAAGCCGTGAGGGAGCGCGCGGTCGACGCCGAGCTCGCGCGCCCGCTCGCTCGCGGGGGCGAGCGGCGCCTCGGTCACCTCCTCGACGAGCTCGTCGCGGCGCAGGCGCCCGTCGTCGGTCTCGGCCACCCAGTAGCTCCGCCCCGTGAGCGCGTAGAACGCGAGCAGCCCGAAGGACCACACGTCCGCGGGGGCCTCGGCGGGCGCGTCGCCCGTGAGGAGCTCGGGGGCCATCCAGAGGAACTCCGCCGCGCGCTCCTTGCCGGGCATGGACTCGCGCAGCCACGCGAAGGTCCACACGTCGAGCAGGTGCGCGGTGAAGGGCGCGCCCTGGTGCTCGCCGTCGGTGACCGCGACGCCGGCCGCGTCGAGCCGGCCGTGCACGCCCGACGCCGCGTGCAGCGCCGCGAGCGCGTGGCCCACCTGCGCGAGGAGCCTCCGCGCGTCGTCGTCGCCGAGCGGCGCGCGCGCGACGCGCTCGTCGAGCGTGGGGCCCTCGGGCGAGGCGGTGGCGATCCACGGCGCGCGCGTGCGCTCGTCGACGCCCGCGTCGAGCATGTCGACGACGTGCGCGCTCCGCACGCTGGCGCGCAGGCGGCAGAGCTCGTGAAAGCGCTCGCGCCCCTCGGGCTTCGCCACGAGCGCGGGGTCGAGCACGCGCACGATGCCCGCGCGCCCGGTGCTCTGCTGCTCGGCGACGTAGGCCGCGGCGTGGGGCGACGGCGCGCCGAGGGGGCGCAGCACGCGCCACGCGCCCCCGACGACGCGGCCCGCGGGGAGGTTGCCTGGCAGGGACGACATCGCGGCGACGCTAACACGCCGCGCGACGGGCGAGGCGCGTCTACCGCTCGGCGCGCCCGCCGCACGAGCGGCACTGCACCTCGTAGTCGGGCATGGGGTTGCGGCAGTACTCGCAGAGCTTCTGGCCCGGCAGCGTGGTGGGGTTGAGCGTCGTGAGGAGCGGGCCGGGCTCTCCCTCGCGCGCGGGCGCGGGGAAGGCCAGCTCGGCGCCCGCGATCGATCCCCGGGCGAGGCCCATGAGCGATTGCAGCAGCCCCGCGACGGCCTGGCCGTTGGAGTAGTCGACGGGCGAGGTCATCGGCACGTTGAGCCACAGGCGCAGCGCGACGAGGGTGCCGTCTTCGTCGGCGTTGACGGGCAGGCGCACGTGGGTGATGGGCACGTCGGGCGCGCCCCACACGTACGCGTGCGTGGCGACGCCGACGCCGCGCGCGAGGGCGCGGCAGAGCTCGCGGGCCTGCTCCTCGGGCGGGAGCGACGAGCCCTTCGCGGCCTCGACGGAGGCGCGCATCGCGGGGCCGAAATCGCTGTTGAACCGAAGCACGAGGTCGACCACGCGCGCGGGCTGCCAGTTGCTCATCGGGGTCCTTGTCTCTCGCGGGCGTCAGGCCACCGGGAACCACACTCGCAGCACCGAGCGGGCGCCATCGCGCGAGGGCTCGATCGTGCCACCGAACGCGCGCGAGACAAGCCCCACGAGGTAGAGCCCCAGGCCCCGCGAGTAGCGCCCGTCGGCCTTGAACTTGATCGCGATCTGCGCCTCGCGCGTGAAGTGCTGTTCGAAGGCGCCGAAGGGCGGGGCCGGGTCGACGAGCGTCACCGCGGCGTGCGCGCCCTCGCGCTCGACGCGCACCTGCACCGCGCTGCGCCTGCGCGAGTGCTGGATCGCGTTGGCGACCAGGTTCTGCACCATGAGCTCGAGGAGCTGCGGGTCGGCCATGACGCGCGAGTCCTCGCCTCCCTCGAAGGTCACGGTGACGCCGGCGCTGGCCGCGGCGGTCGCGAGGCGCTCGACGCCCGCCTCGGCCGCGGTCAGCAGCGACACGGGCGCGCGCGCGAGCATGGCGCTCGCGGGCGACTCGAGCCGCGCGATCGCCACGCCGTTCTCGATGAGCCGCAGGAGCGCCTCGGACGACGAGCGGATGTCGCTCGCGGTCTCGCGCACCTCCTGCTCGGTCGGGTGGAACGAGTCGTCGAGGAACGACGCGTTCGCCATGATCGCCTGCAGGGGGTTGCGCATGTCGTGGGCGACGAGCTGCGCGAGCTCCTCCTGCACGCGCAGCCACGCCGATAAGTCGCTCTCGTTCTCGGATTCCTTCGCCACGGTGTAGGGCGGGAACGCTACTTCGGGGCCGCCCCGCGAGGCAATGCGTAGCTTCAGGCGTGAAAGAAGGGGTTGCTCCTGCGCTCCCGCGCGACCGAGGTGAGGCGGTCGTGGCCGGGGATCACCACGGTCTCGTCGGGCAGCGTGAGGAGCCGGTCGCGGATGGACCGCAGGATCAGCTCGTGGTCGCCGCCCCAGAGGTCGGTGCGCCCGATGCTGCCCGCGAAGAGCGTGTCGCCCGAGAACAGGAGCTCCCGCTCGCCGGCCTTGCAGCGGAAGCACACGCTGCCGGGCGTGTGCCCCGGCGTGTGGATCACCTCGAGCGAGATCGCGCCCGCCGCGAGCACCTCGCCGTCGCGCAGGAACGCGTCGAGCTCCGCGGCCGGCGGCGCGCGCATGCCGAGCATCTGCCCCTGCACCGAGAGCATCTCGTAGAGGAAGAGGTCTCCCTCGTGGATGCGCGCGGGCGCCCCCGTGGCCCGCTGCACCGCGGCCGTCGCGCCCACGTGGTCGATGTGCGTGTGCGTGTGGACGATGGCCTTCACCGTGAGGCCCTGCGCGGTGAGCCGCGCGAGGATGCCCGGCGCGTCTCCGCCGGGGTCGATCACCACCGCCTCGCGCGAGCCGTCGTCGCGCAGCACCGAGCAGTTGCATCCGAGGGGCGGGACGGGAAAGGTTTCAACGTGGATCATGGGGGGGACTGAGCTATACCGCGTCCCCGAGGTGGAGGTGCCATGAGCGAGAAGGACCAGACCCGTGTGGACGGCGCGGCGGTGCGCGAGGGGGCCGTGGCGCGCGGCGCGGCCGTGCGCGAGCGCGCCGTGAGCGAGGGCGACCGCCTGCGCGAGAGGGCCGTGGCCCACGCCGCGGGCGTGATGGCGCGGGTGAACGGCGGCGACGCGCCCGACGAGGCGCAGCCCGACGCGACGCAGGTCGACGCGCAGACGGACGCGCAGCCCCCCGCCCCGCCCGAGGGCGACGCGGCGCCGCGCACCGAGACCTCGTCGACCTGACGGGGATTCAGTTCTTCTTCGAGGACTTCGCCGCGGGCTTCGCGGCCTCTTCGTCTTCGCCCACGTCGATGTCTTCGACCGAGATCTTGCCCGCGCGCACGCCCGTGGCGACGGCCGGCTCGGGCTGCTCTCCGCCGTCGTCGAGCTCGACGAGCGTCGCGTACACGACCGCGAGCAGCGGGGCGAACGCGAGCGGCTGCTGCGCGAGCGGCGCGTCGAGGGCGCCCGGCACCGGCAGGCCCGACTTGATGAACGCCGCGCCGAGCGCGTAGAGCCCGACGCCCACCACGACGCCGAACACGCCCTTGAGGATGCTCGCCACCCAGGCGCCGGGCTTCCACGGGGGGCGCCCGGCGAGCACGCCCGAGAGGGCGCCCACGCCCGCGTAGAGGGGGTAGTTCAAGAAGCCCGCGAGCCTCGGCACGCCGAGCGCGAAATGCACCAGCGCGCCGATCGCGCCTCCGATGAACAGCCCCTTGAGGATTCCGAAGAGCAGGCGCTTTCCCATGTCGGCTATCGTCGAAGCTGCCACGACGGTGCACGCGCGGCAACCGCCGTTCGCACCGCGCACGATCGCGCTTTGAAGGGAATGGCGCTGCGCGCGATGCGCGCCGCCGAGGGGTCAGTACGCGCTCGCGGGCGCGAGCTGCACCGAGAGGTTGCCCGACGCGTCGGCGCCGACGCGCGCCGCGAACATCGGCGCGACCTGCAGGCTGCCGTCGCCGCCCGCGCCCGCCTCGCCGATGCCCACCACGCGGCACTGGCCGTCGCCGAAGCGGGCCGTCTCGATCACCAGCGGGCGCGCCGCGAGGATGCGCGCCGCGGCCTCGTGCTGCGGGAGCCACTTCTCGTGCACGCCCGTCGCCGCGAGGCGCGCGAGGGCCACGGGGCCCGTGGGCGCGGTCACCGCGATCATCGCGCCCTCGGCGCCCGTCGCGAGCGACGCCACGAAGGCCCTCGCGCACGCGTCGTGGCCCTCGCCGTACACCACGCGCCCGGCCCGCAGCGCGAGGGCCGCGGTCACCGCCGCGTGCCAGTCGCCCTCGGCGCGAACCGCGAGCGCGTCGCGGCGCGCGCGGGAGAGCTCGTCGCGGTCTTCGATGACCACCGCGCGGTCGCCCTGGGGCAGCGACCCGAGCAGCGCCGCGAGCACCGTGGTGCGGCCCGAGCCGCGCGCGCCCGCGACGATGATGTTGCGCCGCTGCGCGAGGGCGCTCGTGATGGCGCTCGCCGCCTGCTGGGGCAGGAGCCCGCGCGCGGTCATCTCCTGGAGCGACGGCGCCGCGGGGCCGCGCTCGAGCTGCACCACCACGCCCGCGTGCGCGAGCGGGGGGAAGAGCGCGAACACGCGCGTCCCGTCGGGCAGCGACGCGTGCACCGAGGCGTTGCCCGCGCGGTCGACGCCGTGCGCGCGGAGCATCCGGTCGGTGCTCTCGGCCGCGGCCGACGGCGACGAGAACCAGTGCGAGCCCGCGTGGTACGCGCCGCCGCGCAGGGTCGTCACGCGGCCGTGGTGATCGACGAAGGCTGCGGCGACCTCGGGGTCTTCGAGCACGCCCTCGAACGCGCCGAAGCCCGCGATCTCGGCGAGCGCGTCCCTGGCGAGCCGGTCGTGCGTGACGCCCGCGGGGAGCTGCGCGAGGCCGCGCGCGGCCTGTTCGACCGTGGGCCGCACGCGCGCGCGCGCCGCCTCGTCGCCCGCGGCCGCCGCGG
>JBDHVF010000667.1:0-4951 GCA_039809605.1 Polyangiales bacterium
CTGCGGTTGGTATCAGCTGGGCACCGAACTGCGTCGGACCCCCGGGGATGAAACCTGCGCAGGAGGTTTCTGACTAGTTGCCGAAGACCTGCACGCCGAACTCGCCCTGGCCCGAGTACATCACCACCTCGAGGCGGTACTGGCCGGGCACCGTCGGGCACAGCGGGCGCTGCAGGCCGATGACGGGGAAGTTGTCGGTGGCGATGTCCTGATCGACCTGCGTGTTGGCCGGGTCGAAGAGCTTCAGGTCGAGGTCCTGCACGCCCACGCCGCCCACGCCGATGATCTTGTAACAGTGGCCCGCCTGCAGGGGCACCGAGTAGTTCTGCGTGCCGCTGGTGGCGAGCGTGCCGCGCGCGACGGGCATCACCGGGTTCATGCCGGCCGCGAACTGCTGCTGGCGCATCTGGAGCTGCGACGTGATGAAGTCACCCGAGGGCTGCGTGCCGGGCTGCATCGGCTGCATGCCGGGCTGCTGCGTCGGCTGCATGCCGGGCTGCATCCCCGGCTGCATGCCAGGTTGCATCCCCGGCTGCATCCCCGGCTGCATGCCGGGTTGCATCCCCGGCTGCATGCCGGGCTGCATCGCGGGCTGCTGCACCACGGGCTGCTGCGGCTGCGGAGGCGGGTTGTTGTTGTCGTTGCTGCGACGGTTGCAGTTGTACGACACGAGGACGCTCGCGATCGCCACGCCACGCAAGATCCACTTCGCCATCATGATCTCTTCTCCTCTTCGAACTCGGAGCCGCTCGCGTGCGGCGTCTCGATCGGTTCCGTGGGGAGCGCAAACGCAGCGTCGGCGCGCGATCGGCAGCCAATCCCCATCGGTCATGTCTCCGGGGCACCATCCCGGTCTTCAGCGCGGCGGACGGTACGCCCGCGTGCGCCGCGCGTCCAGCGTTCCGCAACGCACGCTCTCGTTGACACGCTCTCTCCGCCCGCCCCACACTCGCGCCCCTCCGTGCGCCCCTCCACCCTCGCACTGCTCACCATGTCGGGCGCGCTCGCGGCGTCGGGGGCGCTGCTCGCGCAGTCGCGCGCCGGGGCCCCGTCGCCGTTCATGTCCGTCGACGAGGTGCGGCCGGGCATGCGCGGCTACGGGCTCACGGTCTTCCGCGGCACGCGCCCCGAGCGCTTCGACCTCGAGGTGATCGGGGTCGTGCACAACTTCCGCCCGCACATGGACGCGATCCTCATCCGTCCGAACCACCCGATCACCGAGCACGCGGGCACCGTCGCGGGCATGAGCGGCAGCCCCATCTACATCGACGGCAGGCTCGTGGGGGCCTACGCGTACGGCTGGGAGTTCGGCCGCGACCCCGTCGCGGGCGTGACCCCCATCGAGGCCATGCTCGCCGAGCTCCGACGGCCGCGGCGCACGCCGCCGGGGCTGCTGCCGGGCTCGCAGATCCCCATCGAGATCCTGGGCGGGGCTCACGGCGGCCGCGCCGAGCGCGCGCCCCTCGACCCGTGGAGCTCCCTCGTGCGCCGCGCCGCGGGCGACCGCGCGCCGGTGCAGACCGCGTACGGCGCGCTCGTGCCCGTGGCGACGCCCCTCACCGTGGGCGGCCTCGGCGCGTCGGCGATGCGCCACCTCTCCGAGGCCATGGAGCCCTTCGGCATCGTGCCCGTGCAGGCCGGCGGCGGCGGGACGAGCGCGCCCGCGAGCGACGTGCCCGCGCACTACGAGAACGGCGGCGCGGTGGCCGTGCGCCTGCTCGCGGGGGACATCTCGGGCAACATCACGGGCACGGTCACCCACGTGCAGGGCCACCAGCTCGTGGCCTTCGGGCACCCGATGATGGGCATGGGCGAGACGGCCATGCCCGCGGCCATCGCGCGCATCAACTGGGTCATGGCGAGCGAGCGCCGGTCGATGAAGATCAGCGAGGCCGCGCGAGACCTCGGCGCGCTCACCGCCGACCGGCCCCCGACGGTGATCGTCGACGAGACCGCGCGCGCGCCCATGGTGCCCGTGCACGTCGCGGTGCGCGGCGTCGACGGCGCCCCGCACGACGAGTGGAACGTCACGGTCTCGGGCCACAGGATCTTCACGTCGCGCCTCGCGGGCGTGGTGCTCGAGACGGCCCTCGAAGAGACCGCGGGCGATCAGGGCGACGTGGCGTGGACCACGCGCGCTCGGGTGAGCCTCCGCGGGAGGCCCCCCGTGGAGTTCGTCGAGCACGGCGTGGGCAGCGAGGGCGTGCGCCCCACGTCGGCCGCGATGGATTTCATGTCGCGCGTGTCGGACAACGCCTTCGGGGTGATCCCCATCGAGCGCGTGGACTTCGAGGTGGACCTGCGCTGGGCGCGGGACTTCTCGTACATCCGCAGCGTGTCGCTCTCGCGCGCCGAGGTCGACCCTGGGGAGTGGGTGGACCTTCGGGTGAACCTCGCGCGCTACGGCGAGCGCCCCGACGTTCGCACCCTGCGCATCGAGGTGCCGCGCGAGCTCGCGGGCCGCGAGCTCGACGTCGAGGTGTCGGGCGGTGGCGAGACGGCGCCCGACCTCGCCGAGCCCGAGAGCCTCGAGGACCTGGTGCGCAACCTCCAGGTGCGCTTCCCCGACGACGCGCTGGTGGTGAGCGTGAAGATGCCGGGGTCGGGCGTGACGCTGCGCGGGCGCGTGGTGCAGAACCTCCCGAGCTCGGCGCTCGACGCGCTGCGGCCCGCGGTGAGCACCGACGGCGGCGACCCCGTGTGGAACGTGCGGCGCACCGTGGTGCCCGTCGGCAGGATCGTCATCGGCCGGGACCGCGTCCGGCTTCGCGTGCGAGAGGTTCGTCTGTGAGCGTTCGAACGAGGCTGGCCGCGCTCGCGGCCGCGGGGTGCATCGCGGGGGTCCTCCTGGTGGCCGCGCCCGGCGAGGCGGTGGTCACGCGCACCTTCTCGCTCGACACGGCCACGGAGCTCTCCGCGGGCGTGCTCGACCGCGTGTCGGTGACCGCCGACGGGAGCGTGGTGCTCGGCGCCGAGGTGCAGCGCATCGCACCCCCCGACGCCGTGGGCTCGGTCTGGTCGCTGCTCGACCTGGGCGACGGCTCGGTGCTCGCGGGCACCGGGGTCGACGGCCGCGTGTACCGCGTGCAGAACGGCGCGGCGACGCTCTACGCGCAGACCGACGCGGTGGTGGTCACCTCGCTCGCGCGCGCCGACGACGGCACCGTCTACGCGGGCACGCTCCCCGACGGAAAGCTCTACAAGCTCGTCGCCCCCGTCAACGGGCGGCAGAACCCGCCCGTGCTCGTGGCCGACCTGCCGGGCGCCCAGCACATCTGGGCCGTCGCGTGGGACCGCGCGCGCCGCGCCGTGCTCTGCGCCACGGGCCCCGAGGGCAAGCTCTTCGCCGTCGACCCGCGGCTGCCGTCGGGCTCGAACGCCACGGTCATCTTCGACAGCGAGGAGCCGCACCTCTACGCGATGGCCCTGCGCGCGAACGAGACCATCGTGGGGTCGGGCGGAGGCCACGCGATCGTCTACGCCGTGCGCGGCCCCGGTCAGGCGCGCGTGCTCGCGCGGCTGCAGGGCGACGAGGTCAAGGGCCTCGCGGTCGCGGGCGACGACGTGATCGCGGCGGCCAACGAGTTCGCCGAACCCCCGGAGCCCCCGCGGCGCACGGCGGGGTCGGGCCGGCTGCCGTCGCCGGGCGGCGTGAGCGCCGCGCGCCCGCGGCCGGGCAAGGGCGCGGTGTACCGCATCCACCCGACGGGCCTGGCCGAGCGCGTGTACTCGAACAGCGAGGCGCACGTGACGGCGCTCGAGTGGAACGCGGGCACCCGCGAGGCGTGGGCCGCGCTCGGCGCGGGCGGCCGCGTGGTGGCCGTCGCCGAGGACCGCACCTCGCGCGTGGCGTTCGACGTCGACGAGACGCAGGTGCTCTCGCTCTCGCTCACGGGCCGCACGCCGATGTTCGCCACGGGCGACACGGGGGTGTTCTACCGCGTGACCGACGCGCGCCCGCAGGGCGCCACGTGGAACAGCAAGGTGCTCGACGCGACGGCGCCCTCGCGCTGGGGCGCGGTGCGCTGGCGCGGCGCGGGCGCGATCGACTGGGAGTCGCGCAGCGGCAACGGCGAGCTGCCCGACGCGACGTGGAGCGCGTGGCAGGCGCTCGACGCCGACGGGACGATCCGCTCGCCCGCGTCGCGCTACGTGCAGGTGCGCGCGCGCTTCGGCCGCGACCCGGCCACCGTGGTGCGCGCGGTGATGGTCTATTACCTCCCCGAGAACCAGCGCGCGGTGCTCACCGAGGTGACCACCACGACGCCCGAGACCAAGGCCGGCGAGACGCGCTCCTCGGTGGTCAAGGTCGGGTGGAAGGTCGACAACCCCGACGGGGACTCGATCCGTTACCGCCTGCGCTTCCGCGGCGACGCCGAGCAGGCGTGGCGGCCGCTCCTGCGCAACCAGGACTGGCTCACGGCCACGAGCTTCGACTGGCCCACCGACGGGCTGCCCGAGGGCTGGTACCGCGTCGAGGTCGAGGCCAGCGACGAGGCGTCGAACCCGAGCGACGGCGCCACGAGCGACCGCCGCGCGAGCGAGCCCGTGCTCGTCGACAACACCGCCCCCGCGGTGACCGCGCGCGTCGAGGCCGCCCGCGTGGCGGGCGAGGCGCGCGACGGCGCGAGCGCGGTCACGCGCGTCGAGGTGTCGCTCGACGCGGGCGAGTGGAGGCCCGCGCGCGCGGTCGACGGCGTGCTCGACGAGCGCGACGAGGCGTACACGTCGGCGCTGCCGCAGGGCCTCGCGCCGGGCGAGCACGTGGTGAGCGTGCGCGCGTACGACGAGGCCGGCAACATGGGCGTCGCGAGCGCGCGCTTCCGTCGGTAGCGCGCGGGGCGGCGATCAGCGCGGGCGGTGGTGCCGGCGGCGCTGCGCGGGGGCGTCGACGGCGAGCGCGTCGTCGGCGGGCGCCGCGTCGGCGGGCGCGGCGGCGTCTCGCGCGGGC
>JBDHVF010000668.1:0-4935 GCA_039809605.1 Polyangiales bacterium
GGCGCCCGAGGCGGCGCGCGAAGGGCTCCTGGAGTCGCTCGTGGCCGGCGAGGTCGCGCGCGCGCTCGCGCTGCCGTCGGCCGACGCCGTGCCGCGGGAGGGCGCGCTGATGGCCATGGGCCTCGACTCGCTCACGTCGCTCGACCTGCGCGCCGGGCTCGTGGCCGCGACGGGGCTGGCGCTGGCCGCGTCGGTGGCGTGGGATCAGCCCACGGTAAAGTCCCTCGCGGCGCACCTGCGCGACGCGCTCGCGAAGGAGGAGCGCCCGCGCGAGGCCGCGCCCGTGAAGCGCCCGCCGCCGCGCGCGCTGCGGCTGCACCCCGAGCCTCCGTTCGCGCCGATCTTCGGCGTGGGAGGCGCCCTCGGCGGCGCGACGTACCTCCAGGACCTCGCGGCGGAGCTCGGGCCGCTGCACCCCTTCCTCACGCTGTCGTACCCGGGGCTCGAAGACGACGGCGAGCCCATCGACCGCCTCGACGAGCTCGCGGGCTTCTTCGTGCGCGCGCTCACCGCGGAGTTCCCCCGCGGCCCGTACGTGCTGCTCGGTCACTCGCTCGGGGGGTCGATCGCGTACGAGATGGCGCAGCAGCTCACGCGCAGGGGCGACGCGGTGCTCGAGCTCGTGCTGCTCGACGCGTGGACGCGCAAGACCATCCTCTCGCGCAGCATCGGCCCCGAGCTGCCCGACCTCGACGCGCTGCTCGCGCCCTTCATCCGGGCCGGCAGGGCGCCCGCCGACGCGCGCTCGCACGCCGCGAGGTTCGAGAAGATCTGGCGCGCGAGCGGCGCCGCGCTCCTCGCGCACGACGTGGGGCGCTACGAGGGCGACGTGACGCTCGTCGTGCCCGAAGACGACCTCTTCGGCCTCTCGGCGAACGTCGACGACTGGCGCGAGCTCTGCGACAACCTCAAGGTGCGCCGCACCTCGGGCGACCACGCCTCGATGGTGCTCCAGCCCCACGCGAAGCGCACCGCGCAGGTCCTCCGCAACATCCTGCGCGCGTGACGGTCACCCCGCGGCGACGGCCGCGAGCTCGCCCGACAGCGCGGCGAGAAAGGCCGCGCGGCCCTGGGTGATGAAGAAGTGGCCGCCCTCGACCACGCGGTGCGCGAACGCGCCGTCGGTGTGCTCGCGCCAGCGGAGCACGTCGGGCCCCGACGCGACGCGGTCGCCCGCGCCCTCGAAGGCCACGAGCGGGCAGCCGAGGCGCGCCCCGTCGCGGAACTCGTACGACTCCAGCAGCGCGAAGTCCGCGCGCAGCGCCGGGAGGAAGAGCGCGAGCAGCTCGGGCTCGTCGAGCACCGCCTGCGGGATGCCGTTGTACCGGGCGGCGAGCGTCGCGACGAAGCGGTCGTCGGGCAGGTCGCTCATGCGCGCGGAGACGGGCGTGTCGGGCGCGCTCCGGGCGCCCACCGCGAGCAGCGCGGGCTCGGCGCCGCTCGCCCGCAGCGCGCGCGCGAGCTCGAACGCGACGAGCGCCCCGAGGCTGTGGCCGTAGAGCGCGTAGGGCCGGTCGAGCCACGGGCCCATCTCGGCCACGAGCGAGGCGACCATCGCGTCGAGGCGCGCGACGGGGCGCTCGTCGATGCGGTGCTCGCGGCCCGGCGGGCACACGGCGAAGGCCTCGACCTCGGGCGGCAGCGCCGCGGGCCACGACCTGAAGGGCACCGTGCCCCCGCCCGCGAAGGGCAGGCAGAAGAGCCGCAGCCGCGCGTCGGGGCGGGCGCCGAGCGGCCGGATCCAGGGGCTCTGCGCCGTCGCGCCGTGTCTCGAAGCCATCGGGTGCGCGCACCGTAGCGGCGATGCCGCGCGATGTAAACGCAGGGGCGCCGCCGCGGCGCGGTTGCTGCTTGGTGGAGCGCTGCGGCTCGACCGAGCCGCGGCTTGACCCTCTCGCCGCGCCGACGATACGTTGCGCGACGGGCGGACACCCTCAACGACAAGGAGCACCATGACGGTCAAGGCACTCACTCCCACGACGGGCGCGGCCGACGAGCAGATCGCGCCGATCGTCGTCAACCTCGGCAAGGTCAAGCGCTCGAAGGTCAAGGACCTGGAGCGCGGCGAAGGCAAGCTCATGGACGACGTGCGCGACGTGATGGAGCAGGTGCGCGCCAGCCTGGGCGCGCAGGCCGAGGGCGTTCAGCTCGTGCCCGTGGTGATCGTCTACCAGAAGAAGCCCAAGCGCCGCCCGGGCCTGCTGGGGCTCTGAGAGGAGCGACGACCATGACGATCCCCCCGACGAAGCCCGCCGCGCTCCAGACGGCGACGGCGCCCGCCGCGGCGCCGCGCGTGCTCGAGATCAAGCTCCGCTCCGCGGGCAAGCGCCGGTACTCGCGCGGCCTCGGAGACGCGCAGCGCATGCAGCGCGGGTGGGCGAAGGCCGCGGCGCGCGCCTCGGAGGCCGTGGCGACGGGCTTCGCGACCTACCGCGACCGCAGCGAGGCGTCGGCGCGCGCGAGGCGCGACGGGGCCATCCGCGACGGCCTCGAGAACTGGGCGCGCGCCACGAGCAAGGCCCTCAAGAAGGCCAGCCGCGTGCCCGAAGACGTCATCAAGCCGATGAACACCCGCCGCGTGCGCCGCGCGATGCGCGCGCTGATCCGCCTCGCCGCGCTGCCCCTCTTCGGCCGCTGAGCCCCGTCACCTGCCGTTCACGTCGGGCTCGCTGAAGCGAAACGCCAGCCGCCGCGCGTGCTGCACGCCCACCAGCGCGAGAAAGCCCAGGTACCACCCGCTCGAGAGCACCCGCGCGAGGGCCGCCTGGGGCCGCAGCCCCCGCCCGCTCGCGTAGCCGTACGCGGCCGCCGCGGCCGCCGCGGCCACGGTCACGAGCGACACGGTCGCCGCGAGGCGCAGGAGGTCGAGCGCCGCGTAGCTGGCCTTGCGGATCTGGTCGACGAAGGCGTGGCGGTCGGTGTCGAGCGCGCGGTGGAGCCTGAAGAGCGCCTGGCGCCCGAGCTCGCCGGCCTCGCGCGCGGCGGCGTAGCCCTCGACGAGCGTCGTGCGCAGGTCGAACCCCCGGAGGTCGCGCGCGAGGGCCCGCGCGGCCTCCTTGCGGCGGCGACGGGCGACGCGCGCTTCGAACTTCTGCACGAGGGCGTTGATGTCGGGCTCGGGGTCGAGCCGGCTCGCGAGCGAGTCGTAGAGCAGCGTCGCGCGGATCACCCGCAGGAGGTTGAGCGGCATCGGGAGCTGGTACTGGCTGGTGACCTGGATGGCCTGGAGCCAGAAGCCCGCGCTCGATCGCTCCCACCACTCGGTGTGCTTGCTCTCGAGCGCGTGCACGAGCTGCCAGTAGGCGCCCTCCATGCGCTTGCCGAGCTCGTGGGTGTCGACCGGGGGCAGGGGCTCCATGAGCGCGAGGCCGACGCGGGCGAGGGCGCTCACGTCGCGGCGCACGAGCTGGTGCAGGATCTCTCGCTGCATGCGCCGCTCGGGCTCGGTGTAGCTGCCGCACGCGCCGAAATCGATGAACACCAGCTTGTTGCCCGGCTGGATCACCACGTTGGCCGGGTGCGGGTCGGCGTGGAACACGAAGCTGTCGAACTGGCCGAAGAGGCTCGACTGCCAGAGGCGCGCGGCGACCTTCACGGGGTCGATGTCGAGCGCGCGGATGCGCGCCAGCGCGGCCCCGTCGGCGCCCTCGACCGCGGCGAGGAGCTCCGAGAGCCACACGCCCGTGACGTACTCGGTGACGAGCACGTCCTCGCCCGAGAGCTCGTAGACGACCCTCGGGGCGCTGATGAACTTCCAGCCCTTCTTGCGCGCCGCGCGGCGGAAGATCTCGGTGAAGCGCGCCTCGCGGCGGTAGTCGAGCTCCTCGAGGAGCATCGCCCGCAGCTCGCTGCGGAAGTTCTTGAAGAGCCCCGGGCGCACGATCGTGAGCGTCTCGAGGAGCTGCATGAACCAGTCGAGCGCGGTGAGGTCGGCGGCGAAGATCGTCCCGATGTGGGGGCGGCGCACCTTCACCGCGACGCGCTGGCCGCTCTTGAGCACGGCGAGGTAGACGCACCCGATGGAGGCCGACCCGATGGGCTTCGGGTCGAACTGCGCGAAGGTCTCGTGAAGGGGCCGCCCCGTCGCCCGCTCGATCGTCTGGATGGCCACGGCCGTGCGCACGGGCGGCACCTTGTCGAGCATGTGCGCGAGCGCGTCGCAGTAGGCCGAGGGCAGGAGGTCGAGGCGCGCCGAGAGCTGCTGGCCGACCTTGACGAAGGTGCCGCCGATGCGTTCGAAGGTCCACCGAAGGCGCGCGGCGCGGCGCTCGATGCGGTCGCGGCGCATCACGATGTCGCGCAGCGTGCCGGCGGCGAAGAGCATCCCCGCGATGAACCACACCACCAGCCGCTGGAGCACCTGCGCGAAGCTCGCGCGGAACACGAGCTGCCGCATGCGCGCGGGCGGGATGCGCGGCGCGGTCTCGACGTCGAAGGGCTTGTTGCGCGGCACCTCGCGGAGGATCGTGGCGGTCTCGACGGGCAGGTTCGGGAAGCGCTCGCGCGCCGCGGCCGCCGGGTCCTCGCGCGGCGGCTCCGCGGGGGCCGACGGCGGGGGAGGGGCGATCGAGTAGAGGGTCGCGCGCGGGGGGGGCGGCCGGCCGAGCAGCCGCGGCAGGAGCGGGCCCGCCACGTCGAGGGTGATGTTCAGCGGGAGCTCGTCGACCGGGCGGTCGCCGCGCCGCGCGGGCGGGATCGGCTCGACGGCGCTGGCGCGCTCCTGCCGCCGGGCCCACGCATCGAGTCCACGTCGTACGCGAGGCTTCATCGGCGCTACTGGAGCACGACGGTCGCGCCGCGGGGAAGGCCGCGCACCTCGACGTAGTCGTCGTCGGCCGCGCCGAGCTCCACGGCCCGCTCGCGCGAGAAGAGGAGCCACGGCACCGAGACCACCGCGCGCCCGTCGCGGACCTGCACCGCGCCGCGCGGCGCCCG
>JBDHVF010000669.1:0-4931 GCA_039809605.1 Polyangiales bacterium
CACCTCGGCCACCACGGCGTCTTCGCGCGCCGGCGCCGCGAGGCGCACGAGCGTCCACGTGCCCTGCCGGCGCACGCCCGCCACGCCCGCCTGCCGCAGCGCCGCCACGTGCCGCGACACCGTGGGCTGCACCTCGCCGAGCAGCTCCGCGAGCTCGCCCACCGCGAGCTCCTCCTCGGCCACGAGCGCCATCAGCCGCAGCCGCGCGGGCTCGGCCAGGAGCCGGTAGAGCTCCCAGCGCGCCCTCGGCGCGGCGGGCTCGGCGACGGGTCCGTCCATGCGGGGGTGTGTATATGCGCGTATACGAATGAATGCAAGTATGTTCGAAGACGGCGCGGCGAGGCGCGTCCGCGGGGGTGGCAGCGGCGCGGCGGGCAGCGGGGATGCGGCGGGCGAGGGAGGCGGTGGAGGCTTAGAGGCCCATGAGCCGGGCGATGTAGTAGCGCAGGGTCTCGGAGGTGCCGCCGCCGATGCGAAAGAGCCGCTGGTCGCGCCACGCGCGGGCCACGCGGTACTCCTCGATGTAGCCCCAGCCGCCGTGGAACTGGAGCATGGTGTCGACGACCTCGCTCGCGACGTCGCCGACGAAGACCTTGGCCATCGAGATGAGCTTCGTCGTGTCGAACGAGAGGGGCTCACCCTTCACGTAGCGCTCGTTGTTGTAGGCCTCGGCGGCGCGGTAGGTGAGGGCCTCGGCGGCCTCGAGCTTCACCGACAGGTCGACGATCTTGTGCTGCCAGACCTCGCGCTTGATGATGGGCTTGCCGAAGGCCACGCGGTCGGTGCCGTAGGCGATGCCCTCGGCGAGCGTGAGGCGCGCGCCCGACACGGCCGACGCCGACGCGATGAGCCGCTCGCTCTGAAAGTTCTGCATGAGGTAGCGGAACCCCTCGCCCTCGTCGCCGAGGAGGTAGCGGCGCGGGATGCGGCAGTCTTCGAAGAAGAGCTCGGCGGTGTCGCTCGACCAGTTGCCGACCTTCTTGAGCTTCTTGCTCACGTGAAAGCCGCGCACGTCGGTGGGGAAGGTCACGATCGAGATGCCCCCGTGCCCCGCGTCGGGGTCGGTCTTGAGCATCAGCGTGATGAAGTCGGCGCGCGTGCCGTTGGTGATGAAGGTCTTCGACCCGTTGATGACGTAGTCGTCGCCGTCCTTGCGGGCCCACGTGCGCATCGCGGCCACGTCCGAGCCGCAGCCGGGCTCCGACACGCCGAGCGCCGCGATCTTCTCGCCGCGCAGCGCGGGCTTGAGGAACTCCTCGATCTGCTCCGGCGTGCCCAGGTCCGAGATCACGGGCGTGGCCATGTCGCTCTGCACCAGCAGCGCCATGGGCACGCCGCCCGCGCCGCAGCGGGGCAGCTCCTCGGCCTTGGCGATCGAGTACCAGTAGTCGCCGCCCGAACCGCCGTGCGCCTCGGGGTAGTGCGCGCCGAGGATGCCCAGCTCGCCCGCGCGCGCGAACACCTCGCGCGGAAAGATCTCGGCCTCCTCCCACTCGTCGATGTGGGGCCTGAGCTCCTTCTCGACGAAGTCGCGCACCGTCTTGCGAAAGAGGTCGTGGGCTTCGGTGAAATGTGACGTCATCGCAGCGCCTCCTGAATGGCGGTTCATCGTACCGCGGGAGGCCGCGACTGAATAGCGGTTCAGCGTGGCGGAGGGGCCGGGGCGGAGCCCCCGATCAACCGATGCGGGTCATGAGCAGCTCGCGCTGGAGCTTGAGCGCGCGGGGCATCGAGTCGCCGAGCTTCTCGAAGAACTCGCTCTGGAGCTCGAACTCGTGGCGCCACTCGTCGAGGTCGATGTGCGTCGCGGCGTCGATGCGCTCGTGCGGGATGTCGAGCCCGGTCAGGTCGAGGTGGCCCGCCTTGGGCACCCACCCGAGGAGCGTCTCCTGCGCGCCCACGCGGCCCGCGGCGCGGTCGAGGATCCACTTGAGCACGCGCATGTTGTCGCCGAAGCCGGGCCAGAGGAACGTGCCGTCGGGGCCCTGACGGAACCAGTTCACCTGGAAGATCTTCGGCGGGTTGGCGATGCCGTTCTGCATCGCGAGCCAGTGGCCGAAGTACTGGCCCATGTTGTACCCGCAGAAGGGCAGCATCGCCATCGGGTCGCGGCGCACCACGCCGACCTTGCCCGTCGCCGCCGCGGTGGTCTCCGAGCCCATCGTCGCGCCGAGGAAGACCCCGTGCGTCCAGTTGAACGACTGGAGCACCAGGGGCACCGTGGTGCTGCGCCGGCCGCCGAAGATGATCGCCGAGATGGGCACGCCCTGCGGGTCGTTGGCGTGCGGCGAGAGCGCCGGGTTGTTGGTCATCGGCGCGGTGAAGCGCGAGTTGGGGTGCGCGGCCTTCTCGGTCGAGCCCTTCTTCCAGGGGTTGCCCTTCCAGTCGATGGCCGTGTCGGGCACGGGGCCGTCCATGCCCTCCCACCACACGTCTCCGTCGGGCGTGACCGCCACGTTGGTGAAGATCGTGTCGCGCTCGATCGAGCGCATGGCGTTGGGGTTCGACTTCATGCTCGTGCCCGGCGCCACGCCGAAGTAGCCCGCCTCGGGGTTGATCGCCCACAGGCGCCCGTCGGGGCCCACGCGCATCCACGCGATGTCGTCGCCCACCGTCCAGACCCGCCAGCCCGCGAACTGCTTCGGCGGGATCATCATCGCGAAGTTGGTCTTGCCGCACGCGCTCGGGAAGGCCGCCGCGACGTAGGTGGGCTCCTTGTCGTCGGGGCCCTGCACGCCGAGGATGAGCATGTGCTCGGCGAGCCAGCCCTCGGTGCGACCGAGGTACGACCCGATGCGCAGCGCGAGGCACTTCTTGCCGAGCAGGACGTTGCCGCCGTAGCCCGAGCCGATCGACCAGATGGTGTTGTCCTGCGGGAAGTGGCAGATGAACCGCCGCTCGGGGTTCACGTCGAGCATCGAGTGCAGGCCGCGGTTCCACCCGTCGGAGCTCCCGAGCATCTCGAGCGCCACGGTGCCCATGCGGGTCATGATCCCCATGTTGAGCACCACGTAGACGCTGTCGGTGATCTCGATGCCGATCTTCGCGTAGGGCGAGCCCACGGGGCCCATCACGTAGGGCACCACGTACATCGTCCGGCCGCTCATCGAGCCGTCGAAGAGCTTCGCGAGCTTCGCGTACGCCTCGTCGGGGGCCATCCAGTTGTTGGTGGGCCCGGCCTCCTCCTTCGTGGGCGTGCAGATGAACGTGAGCTGCTCGACGCGCGCCACGTCGTTGGGGTTCGACCGGTGCAGGTAGCAGTTGGGGCGCTTCTGCGGGTTCAGCGGGATCAGCACGCCCTGGAGCACGGCGAGCTCGGTGAGCGCCGCGCGCTCCTGCTCCGAGCCGTCGACCCACACCACGCGGTCGGGCTTGCACATCGCGGCCATCTGCTGGACCCACTCCACCAGACCCGGGTTCGAGACCTTCAGGCTGCCGACGGTCGTCGGCACTTCAGTCGTGCTCATGACGATGCCTTCCTTGCGCGAGGCTCCGCGGCGATCGTCGCTGGAGGGAGCCTCGCCATCCTAATGGGGGCGCGGAGACTACCGCACGGTCGGGCCCCGCGGCTACACGCGATGCGACGGCACGACCGCGCGGCGCGTTCTGGGCATTTCCCAGCGCGAACCTGTTACTCTCGCGGCGCGGCGTCGGCGTCGCCGCGGAGCATCCAGTGGCCGTCCTCATCTCGATCTTCGGGCTGCTCGGCATTCCGGTGGGAGTCTACCTCGCGTCGCTCTGCGTGCGCGGCGGCGTCTCGGCGTGGGCCTGGGCGTGGATGCTCGTCTACGTGCTCGTCGACGTCGCGGCGCTCTCGGCGCAGGCCGCGCCCCGTCGCGCCCGCATCAGCGCGGGCCTCGCGGCAGGGGTCCTCGCGGCCATCCTCGGCATGCGCAACTCGAAGTCGCACCCCACGCCCTCGGGCATGACCGTGATGCTCCCCTCCGAGGCGCCGGGGCCCTGGGTCGACCGCCTCGCCGAAGACGGCGACCTCGGGATGATGACCTTCATCGCCATGAGCGACTTCGGCGGGGTCTCTCCCGAGGACCGCCGGCGCGCGCGCGCGTACATCCGCGCCGCGTGGCTGCGCCTGCGCCGCGACCCCGACTACGCGCCCATCCCCTCGCCCCTCGTGTCGAACCTCCTCGGGCGCACCGACGGCTCGAACGTCCACACGCTGGTGCTCAACCCCCAGCCGGGCCGCGCGTCGCGCGCCGTGATCTTCCTCCACGGCACCGGCGGAGGCTCGAAGCTCCCCTGCTACCTCCTCGCGCGGCGCATGCCCGACGCGCTCATCGTGTGCCCCTCGATCGGCCTCGGCGGCGAGTGGGCCAACGAGCAGGGCGTGGCCGCCTGGCAGCACGCCTTCGACTACGCGCGCGCGCGCGCCAGCGGCGTGTACGTGATCGGCAACGGCTACGGGGGCCGGGGGCTCCTGCACCTGCTCTCGCGCAACATGCTCGGGCACCTCGCGGGCGCCGTGCTGCTCTCGGGCTTCGACGAGAACTACTTCGACGCCGTGCGCCGCGCGAGCATCCCGGTGCTCATCATCCGCGGCGAAGAAGACGCCCGCACCCCGCGCTTTCGCGTCGAGGGCCTCGCGGGCCTCGAGCGCATCCAGAACGTCGAGCTCCCCGGCGGGCACTTCGTGCTCTACGAGCAGGAGGACGAGGTGCTCGAGACCATCGACACGTTCTGCGGCGGGCGCTGACCGGCGCGGCGCTTCGGGTACGATCGACCGCGATGACCGCCGGGGACCTCGCCGCATCGGACGTGCACGGCGCGACGCTCTCGATCCACGTCGCGCGCTCGATCCTCGCCGGCGCCGCGCACCACGGCCTCGACCCGGCCGAGCTCGCGCGCGCCGCGGGCCTCGACCCGGCGCTCCTCGCCGACTCCGACGCGCGGGCGCCCGCGCGCGTCGTGATCCG
>JBDHVF010000670.1:0-4924 GCA_039809605.1 Polyangiales bacterium
AGCACCGCGCGCGGGCGAGCGAGAGGGCCGCCGCGGGCGCCGCGCCGGCGACGCCGCCGCGCAGCGCCGCGAGCGCGTCGGGCGACTCGGCGCGCGCCATGGCCGCGGCGGCGAAGAACCACCGCGAGGGCTCCACCACGCCCTCGAGGGTCGCGAGCATGGGGGCGTAGTCCTTGTCGCGCGACGCGCCGAACACCAGGGCCCCGACGCGCGCGCCCGCGAGGGCCTCGGGCAGCGCGCCCGCGAGCGCCTCGACGCCGTCGGGGTTGTGCGCCACGTCGAGGAGCACGTCGCCGATGCGCTCCATGCGCGCGGGCCAGCGCACCGACGCGACGCCCTCGGCGAGCGCCTCGGCCGAGACGCGCGTGCCCGCGTCGACGAGCGCCGAGAGCACGCCCACCGCGACGCCGAGGTTCTCGGCGTACCACGGGCCTTCGAGCGAGGGGTGGAGCGTGACGTCGCCGCCCCGCCACGCGACGCGCACGTCGCCGTCGCCGCGGGTGACGGGGGGCGCGTCGACGAGGGGCGCGCCGACCGCGAGAGCGACCTCTTCGATGGCGCGGCGGGCCTCGGGGTTGCGCTCGCGCGCGAGGCCCGCGCCGAGCACGCACGCGACGCCGGGCTTCAAGATCCCGGCCTTCTCGCGCGCGATGGCGTCGAGCGTCGGGCCGAGCCTCGCGGTGTGGTCGAGCGCGATGCGGGTGATGGCCGTCGCGCGCGGGGCGCACACGGTGGTGGCGTCGAGGCGGCCGCCGAGGCCCACCTCGAGCACCACGAGCTCGACGCCCTCGCGGTCGAAGGCCCTCCACGCGAGGAGCGTCGCGGCTTCGAAGAAGGTGAGCGGCGGCAGCGCGCCGGCGTCGATCTCGCGCACGATGCCCGCGGCGAGGTCGGCGGCGAGGTCCTCGGAGATGGGGGCGCCGTCGACGCGCGCGCGCTCGACGAAGCGGTGCAGGTGGGGCGAGGTGTAGAGCCCGACGCGAAAGCCCTCGGCGCGCAGCACGGCGTCGACGGTGGCCGCGACCGAGCCCTTGCCGTTGGTGCCCGCGACGTGCACGGCGGGGATGCGCCGCTGGGGGTCGCCCGACGCGGCGAGGGCGGCGCGCATGGGGTCGAGGCCGAGCACGACGCCGCGGTCGACGAGGGGGGCGAGGAGGTCGAGCGCGCGCACGGCGTCACCCGTCCACGAGGAGCGAGAGCACCCTCGCGATGGTGGCGCGCATCTCGCGGCGCTCGGCGATGCGGTCGATCATGCCGTGCTCGAGCAGGAACTCGCTGCGCTGGAAGCCCTCGGGGAGCCTCTGCCCGATGGTCTGCTCGATGACCCTCGGCCCGGCGAAGCCGATGAGGGCGCGGGGCTCGGCGAGGTTCACGTCGCCGAGCAGCGCGTACGAGGCCGCGACGCCGCCCGTGGTGGGGTCGAGGAGCACGGAGACGAAGGGCATGCCCGCGTCGCGCAGGCGCCCGAGGGCGGCGACGGTGCGGGCCATCTGCATGAGCGAGAAGATGCCCTCTTGCATCCGGGCGCCGCCCGACGACGAGAGCACGACGGCGGGCGTGCGCGCGGCGGCGGCGCGTTCGAAGAGGCGCGTGAGGCGCTCGCCGACGACGCTGCCCATCGAGCCCCCCATGAAGCGGAAGACGAACGCGCCGAACATGACCGGGCGCCCCTCGATGCGCGCGGCGCCGACGCGCACGGCCTCGGTGGCGCCCGACGACCTGCGCGCGCTCGCGACGCGGTCGGGGTAGGGCTTGCCGTCGGAGAAGCGCAGCGGGTCGACGGGCGCGCACGCCTCGGCGTCGGGCTCGAAGGTGCCCGGGTCGAGCAGGAGCTCGATCCACTGGTCGGCCGAGAGGCGGTCGTGGTGGCCGCAGCGCGGGCACACGCCGCACTCGAAGGCCTCGGCGAGCTGCGTCTCGCCGCAGCCGTCGCACAGGCGGAACACGCCGGCGCCGCGCGAGACCTTCTCGCCGTGGTCGAGGCCGGGCCGCGGGCGTGAGGAGCGGTCGGACGACATCGCTGGCGCGCGACGAGTACCACAGAGCGCGGCGCCGTGGCGAAGGGTCAGCGCGTGCGGAAGCCGCCGGGGCGGGTGTTGGTGGTCGAGAAGATCGACGACGCGGCGCGGAGCTCGAGGTTGTCGCGCGCGGGCAGCACGTCGAGCGCGTCGGCGCGCAGGGGGGTGCCGAGGGGCCAGGTGGGGGGCGGGCCGAAGTGTCCGCCGAAGGGGAGGGCGCCGAGGCGGCGCACGGCGGCGTCGAAGAGGTCGAGCGAGAGCCAGCGCGGCGGGTCGAGGAAGGCGGCCTCGAGCCACGCGGCGAAGTTGGGGGCCACGGGTTCGATGCGCGCGTCGAGCATGCGCAGGCGCACGACCTTGCCGTCGCGGTAGCCGAACTGGTCGCCGAAGGCGCTCTCGGCGAAGAACCAGCAGCCCTCGACGAGCATGCCGAAGCCCTCTCGCCAGCCGTCGTTGCGGTTCCACGCGTCGAGCGACTGGTTGGGGGGCTCGGGCCGGGCGCCGAACACGTGCAGCGCGCCGTTGAGGGCGTAGCAGCCGTTCCACCGCTGGAGGAAGCGCGCGTGGTCGTCGGCGCTGCGGCCGGCGGCCTCGAGCGTGGCCTGCGCGCACGCGGGGTCGAAGGGCGGGGGCTGAAACGCCGCGACGATCGAGGGCTCGACCCATGCGAGGAGGCGATCGAGGTCCATGCGCGAGGAGGATACCAACCCGTGGGGTGGAGTGATCACACGGCGGGGGGAGGCGAGCGTCATGCGGGGCGGTCGATCCTTTCGCCCCGGTGAACGGCGGAGTTCGCGGGAGACTCAAGCCTCCGCGGAGAAGATCAGAGCAGGAACTCGTCGCCGAGCGAGAGCACCTGGAGGTCGTCGTTGCGGAGCCGCGCGAGGTCTCGCTCGACCTCGGCCTGGAACGACGGCTTGATGTGGTAGAGCAGCACGGGCACGTCGCGGCGCGAGAGCTTCTCGAGGTCGCGCGAGAGCGTGGCGGGCGTGTGGTGCCCCGACGCGCGCGCGAGCCACTCGTACTCGTCGGGGAAGCTCACCTCTTGCAAGATCGCGCGGAGGTCGGGCGTCTCAGAGAGCACCTGCCAGAAGCGGTCGGTGGGCCCGGTGTCGCCCGAGTAGGCCATGGCGACGCCTTCGCGCGAGACGACGAAGCCCGCGCTCTCGATGGTGTGCGAGACGAGCACGGGCCGCACCTCGAAGCCCGCCACGGCCGCGGGCCGCTCGGGGTCGACCTCTTGAAACACGATCGTGGGCCCCTGCCCGTCGACCAGGGGGATCTGGCTGAAGTCGGGCCAGAGCACGTTGTTGAAGAAGTGCTCGCGCAGCGCGCGGATGGTGAACGCCGTGCCCGCGATCACGAGGGGGCGCGAGGCGCCCTGGCAGCGGTTGTCGGCGAGCGTCGCGAGGTCGCGCACGTGGTCGAAGTGCGCGTGCGAGACGAGCACCGCGTCGAGCTGCATCTGCTTGTCGAGCGCGAGCATGCTCGTGGTGGCGCCCGCGTCGATGCCGAGCACGCCGTCGAGCACGAAGCTCGTCGAGCGGTGCCTGGGCGTCTCGCCGCCGTGGCAGCCGAGCACCTGGAGCTCCATAGGTCAGTGCCCCCCGCGCGGCGCCTCGGTGCCGTGCACCGGGAGCGGCATCTGCGACGGCGCCTTCGAGCGCGTCGCCGGGCCCTGCACCGTGTCGATGTAGTCGAGGAACTCCCGCAGCCGCGCGGGCGCGGGGGCGGCGTAGCCCCCGTCGGGCAGCTCGGCGACCATGCGCACGCGCGCGAGGCGCTCGAGGATGGGGGCCACCTCGCGCTCGGGCATCGCGGCCGCGCGGGCGATCTCCTCGGCGGTGACGGGCACGGCCACGCCGTCGTCGCGGCGCTGGCCGAGCTCCTCGGCGAGGCGCGTGACCGCGAGCACCACGCGCACGCGGGGGTCGCGGTGCAGGAGGAGCTCGACGAGCTCGTTGGCGCTGTCGAGCCTGCGCGCGAGGCGCGTGATGAGCCGCACGGCGATCTCGGCGTTGCCGAGCACCATGGCCTCGAGGGTGCGCGGGTCGATCTCGACGAGCTGCACGTCGTCGAGGGCCACGGCGGTGGCCGTGCGCGGCTTCTTGTTGAGAATGGCCATCTCGCCGAAGAAGTCGCCCGGGCCGAGCACCGCGAGGGTGCGCTCGCCCGTCGCGAACGTGCGGCTGATGCGCACGCGCCCCGCGTGGATGACGTACATCACCGACCCCACGTCGCCCTCTCGAAAGAGCACGTGCCCCTCGGGGAACTCCCGGCCGAACCGCGCGAACAGGGGGTCTGTGCCCATCAGAAGCCGTGGGGGGCAGTGTAAGGGCTCGCATTCCGCGGGGTCAAAACAAACGCGGCGGCGTCGGCGGTGGGGTAGAACCCTCGGAGCGGAGAATCCCCCAGTGGTCGCCCGGAGCCCCCTCGCGCTCGTGCTCGCCCTCGCGGCCTGCGAGCAGGGGCCCCCGCGGCCTGGGGCGCCCCCGCGCGAGCCCCCTCGCCCGGCGCCCCTGGCCTTTCGCCACGCGGCCGCTGAAGACGCGTCGACCGAGAGCCCCTCGGCCCCCGCCGCCGACGCGGGCGCGCGCCCGGTGCCCGAGGTCGTGACCCGCTGCGTCGCGCGCAACCGCCTGGCGCTGCCGCCCGAGTTCGCCGCGGCCCTGGCCGCCCTCGACACGCCGTCTCTCCTCGAAGACGGCTGCCGCCTCGACGCCGCCCCTCGCCTGCGGGACCCGTCGCTCTGCGACGGCGTCGCGTCGAGCGCGCTGCGCGAGACCTGCGGCGTGCGCGCGGCCATCGCCGCCGGCGCGCCCGACCGCTGCCCGGCGACACCCGGGCTCGTGGGGCGCGAGCCCGTGTGCGTCGCCGTCGCCGCGCGCTCGCCTGGCCTCTGCGCC
>JBDHVF010000671.1:0-4918 GCA_039809605.1 Polyangiales bacterium
GAGGGGGTGCCTGGGAGTAGCCTGCATACCCTCACCCCAGCCCTCTCCCGCGAGGGCGCGGGAGAGGGAGCGCTGCCACGTAGCGGTCGATGGCGTCGGTGGCGTCACCACGACGTCGCGGAGCGCCGCGCGAGCAGTCGAACGCCATGCGATCACTCGAACGCCATGCGATCAGTCGAACGCAATGCGATCACTCGAACGCCATGCGATCACTCGAGCGCCATGCGATCACTCGAACGCCATGCGAGCAGTCGAACGCCATGCGAGCAGTCGAACGCCATGCGAGCAGTCGAACGCTACGTCTCCCCCTCTCCCGCGCCCTCGCGGGAGAGGGCTGGGGTGAGGGTATGCAGGCTACTTCGAGGCACCCCCTCCCGCTTCCGCGGGAGGGGGACGGGGGGAGGGGCTTCACGTTGCCCCGTCGCCCCGCGGCGTGGTAGGCGTCTCGCCGACGCGTATGGCCCGCCTCCGCCCGATGATCGTCGCGACGTGCATGCTCCTCGGGTGCGGTCGCAACTCCGGCCGCCCCCGCGCGCCCGACGCGTCACCGCGCGACGCCGCCGTGGCCTCGGCCGACGCGGGGCCGCGCCGCGAGGACCCGTGCGACATCCTCGAGCCCTCGCAGCGCGCCCTCGTGGTCGCGCGCGTCGGCGACCAGACCCTCACGCTCTGCGACTTCACCCGGCGCATCAACTCCAACAACCCCTACCTCCGCGCGCGCTTCAACACGCCCGAGCAGCGCAGGGCGCTCCTGCAATCGTGGCTCGACGCCGAGCTGCTCGCGGGCGAGGCGCGCGAGCGGCACCTCGACGACGAGCCCGAGGTGCGCCGCGCCGTCACCATGCAGCTCGCGCGGCAGGTCGAGCGCGTGGTGCGCAACGACGTGGCGCAGCCCGAGGTGAGCGACGCCGAGGCGCGCGCGTACTACGACGCCCACCGCAGCGAGTATGAGACCGAGCCGCAGGTGCGCGCGAGCCAGATCGTGTTCGCCACGCGCGCCGAGGCCGAGCGGTGCCTCGCCGAGGTGCGCGCCCACCCCGACGACGACGCGTTCTTTCGCGACCGCATGCGCAGGCTCTCGGTCGACACGGCGTCGCGCGCCACCGACGGAGACCTGGGCTTCTTCGGCCGCGCGGGCGGGCCCGGCGTCGAGCCCGAGGTGGCCGCGGCGGCCTTCGCGCTCACGCGCACCGGCGAGGTGCCCGACCACGTGGTCGAGAGCGCGCACGGCGGCCCGGGCCACGGCGCGGGCTTTCACGTCGTGCGGCTCACCTCGCGGCGCGACGCGATCCGGCGCACCTTCGAAGAGGAGAGCCGGCGCATCCGGGGGAGGCTCCTTCGGGAGAAGCGCGACCAGGCCGAGGAGGCCGCGATGCGCGCGCTCGTCGAGCGGCTGCGCGCCGCGGCCACCGTGCAGATCGACGACGCGGCCCTGTCGCGCGTGCGGGTGACGGCCCCCGAGGGCACCGCGCCACCGGCGCTGCGAGGGCCGCTGCCGCCGGGCATCGTTTCCGGCACGACCACGCCCCACTGAGAGCTGCGTATGCGAACCCGCGCCCTGATCCTGTCCGTGATGCTGGCCGTGGGGGCGCTCGCGCCGTCGCGCGCGGCGCGCGCCGAGCTCATCGACCGCGTGGTGGCGGTGCTCGACGAGGAGGCGATCTTTCTCTCGGAGGTCGAGACGCGGGCGCGGCCCTTTCTCGCCGAGATGCCCCACGACCTGCCCGAGGCCGAGGCCGCCAACGTGCGGCGGCGCGTGCTGCGCGAGACGCTCGACCGCATGATCGACGACCAGCTCATTCGCCACGCGGCCACGCGGCTGCACGTGACCGTGAGCGACGACGACGTCGACCAGTTCATCGAGCGCATCGCGCGCGAGCGCGGGGCCACCGTCGACCAGCTCTACGCCGCCCTCGAGCACGAGGGGATCACCCGCGCCGAGTACCGCGCGCACATGGAGACCGAGGTGCGGCGCCTCAAGGTGCTGCAGCTCCGCGTGCGCGGGCGCATCAACATCACCGACAGCGACCTTCAGGAGGCCTACCGGCGCTTTCTGCGCGAGAGCGCCAACGCGTCGGTCGTGCGGGCGTCGCACATCTTCCTCGCGGTGCCTCCCGACGCGCCGCCCGAGCGCGTGGAGGCGATCCAGGCGCGCGCGGCCGAGGCGGCTCGCAGGGCGCGCGCGGGCGAGGACTTCGCGGCGCTGGCGCTGCAGTACTCCGAGGACGAGGCCACGCAGGCGTCGGGCGGCGACCTCGGGGAGATCCAGCCGGGGGTGCTGCCCGCGGAGCTCGAGCAGGCGCTCGGGGCGCTCTCGGTCGGCGAGGTCTCGGACCCGGTGCGCGGGCCCAACGGCTTTCACGTGCTGCGCGTGGCGTCGCGCAGGGCCGTGACCCCGCCGCCCTTCGACGAGGTGCGCGACCGGCTCTACGCCGCGCTGCTCAACCGCGAGATGCAGCGGCAGCAGGAGATCTACCTCCGCGAGCTCCGCCGCGGCGCGGCCCTCGACGTGCGCATGGAGCCCGACGCCCCCGCGCAGGGCGGCCGGTGACGCCCGCGCGACCGTTCGCCCCCCGCGGGTGACCGTTGACGTCGCATCGAGCTTGACGGCCCGCGCGTTGGCTTCTATGCCCGCGCCCGACGGTTTCTTGCGGCCATAGACGCGCCACATTCGCCGCGTGTCGGCGGTCCCTCGGCGCGGGAGGATCTTTCGGATGAGCGAGCAGGGCGGCGCCAACGGAGGCGCGACGGGGCGGCCTCACCCCCGGTTGTCGGTGGTGATCCCGGTCTACAACGAGGAGGCGATCCTCCAGGCGGCGGTGGTCGACCTGCGCGAGCAGCTCCTCGAGTTCGGCTGGCCCTTCGAGATCATCCTCGCGGAGAACGGCTCGCGCGACGGCACCGTGGCCCTCGCGACGAGCCTCGCGGAGAAGTACCCCGAGGTGAGCACCTTCTCCGCGGGCGAGCCCAACTACGGCAAGGCCCTGAAAGAAGGCATCCTGCGCGCGCGGGGCGAGTTCGTCGTGTGCGACGAGATCGACCTGTGCCTCATGGACTTCTACCGCCGCTCGCTCGAGATCCTGGAGCACAACGAGGCCGACCTGGTGATCGGCTCGAAGACCCTCGCGGGCGCCTCGGACGAGCGCGGCGCGTACCGCCACGCGGCCACGATGCTCTTCAACGGCCTCCTGCGCGCGACGCTGGGCTTCAAGGGCTCTGACACCCACGGGCTCAAGGCCTTTCGCCGCGTGGCGATGCTCGACGTGGTGCGCGCGTGCCTCGTCGACAAAGACGTCTTCGCGAGCGAGATGGTGATCCGCGCCGAGCGCTCGGGCGTGCGCATCCGGGAGATCCCCGTGCGCATCCTCGAGAAGCGCCCGCCCTCGATCAACCTCATCAAGCGCGTGCCCAACGTGCTCAAGAACGTGGGCAAGCTCTTCGTCGCCATTCGCATCAAGGGCTGAATCCCCCGTCGGCCACTCTGCGGTGGAAAGCGCCGGGCCGGTTCGTCTAGACTCCGCCGTCCAACTGGGATGAGCGAGAGGGCATGAACCGCACTCCGAACGCAACGCAGGCCGACGCGAGTGGGGCGCAGGCGGCACCGAAGACGCCCTTCACGCTGCCCGACGACATCGCCGCGCGGCTCGCCGAGGCGCAGCGGCTGGTGGCCTTCGAGCTCCCGGCCACCGAGGCGCGCGACGCGCGGGCGCTGCTCCAGCACGAGCAGGCCGAGCACGAGGAGCGCGTGCGCGGCGACGAGCCCGTGGCGGCGCGCGGGTACCTCGCGGCCTTCAACGCGCGGCCGGCGTTCCGCCCGCCGCTCGACGCGCTCATCAGGCTCTACGCGCGGCGGCGCAGCGGGCAGAACCTCTCGAAGCTCTACGACGCGCTCGTGAAGGCCGCCCAGTCGCCGCGCGAGCGCGCCGAGTCGCTCACGCTCCGCGCGGAGCTCTTCGAAGACCGCCTCGCCGACCCCGCGGGCGCCCTGGAACTCTACGAGGCCGCGGCGGCGGCCGACCCCGAGTACCCCGTCGCGTGGCTCGACCTCTACCGCGCGTCGCTGCGCGCGAGCGACCGCGACCTGCGCATGCGCGCCCTCGCGCGCCTCGCGGCGCTCACCCGCGACGACGAGCGCCGCTCGCTGCTGCTCCTCGAGCTCGCCGCGGAGCACGCGCGCGGCGACGCGCCGGGGCGCCTCGACGAGGCCGCGCGGTGCGTCCGCGAGGCGGCGTCGCTCTCGCAGGGCCGCTGGCGCGCGCTCGTCGAGCTCGAGCGCCTCGGCGAGTCGCACGACCGCCCGCACGACCTCGTCGACGCCCTCGAGGCGCGCGCCGACCTCGCCGAGCGCATGGCCGCGGGCGAGGGGGCCCTCGGCGCCTCGGGGGCCTTCACCACCACCCGCGTGGGCTCGGTCGACGAGGCCCGCGCGGCGGCCGCCGAGCTGCGCATGCGCGCCGCGTGGACGCGCCTGTCGGCCCTGCACGACGCCGACGGCGCCCGCGCGACGATGCAGCGCGCGATCGACGCCGCGCCCGACGACGCGCGCTACCGCTTCGTGGCGATGCTGCTCGCCGACCAGTCGGGCGACATCGACGCCGCGAGCCGGCACGCGCAGTGGCTCCTCGCGCGCGAGCACGGCGACCCCGCGCTGCGGGCGTCGCTGCAGTTCCGCGTGGCCGAGAACGCCGCGATGCACGGCGACCTCGCGGCCGCGTCGGCCGCGCTCCAGGCCGCCCTCGCGCTCGACCCCAACAGCGCCGCCGTGCGCGGCGCGCTCGTCGAGCAGCTCGTCGCGTCGAACGAGGGCCTCCAGTCGGTGCACGAGTTCGACCGCCTCGCCGAGGCCGCCGAGCCGGGCGCCGCGCGGGCGGCCCTGCGCCGCGCCGCCGCGGCCTACGCGCTGGCCCTGCGCCACGAC
>JBDHVF010000672.1:0-4915 GCA_039809605.1 Polyangiales bacterium
GCCCTCGCCGCGTGAGCCGCGCCTGCGACAGCCCGCGCAACCGCCGTCGCGACCCTTGCGATCGACCGCTCGCACCTCGCCGGGGGCGACGCTCAACCCCGATCGCGAATGGCAGCCGTGACCATGATGCCCACTCAACGATCGAAGACACCCGGAGGCATCGCGCTCGCCGCGCTGCTCCTCGCGCACGCGTCGACCGCGCTCGCGCAGGACCGCAGCCGTGACGCGCAGGTGGCGTTTCAGCGCGGCGTCGCGGAGATGGACGCCCACCGCTACCCCTCGGCGCTCGAGGCGTTGGAGGAGTCGTACCGGCTGCACCCGTCTCCCGTGGCGCTCTACAACATGGGCCTGGTGCACCGCGAGATGGGGCACGTCCAGCGCGCCATCGAGAGCTTCGAGCGCTACCTCGCCGAGGGCGCCGCGCGCGTCCCCGCCGAGCGCGTCACCAGCGTGCTCGATACGTTGCGGCAGCTCCGTGCGCAGCTCGCGACGGTGGCGCTCACGGCCTCGCCTGCGAGCTTCACGACGACCGTCGACGGGCGCGAGCTCGCGCTCTCGAACGGCGCACTCACGCTCGACCCCGGCGACCACGTGCTCGTGGTGACCTCCGCGGGGCGCCGCCCGTGGCGCGAGGAGTTGCACCTCGCGCCGGGCCAGCGCGTGACGCGCGACGTGACGTTGGAGCCCGAAGCCACGCCCGCGACGACGCCCCGCGCCACGCCCGCGCCGGTCACGCCCGTGTCGGTCACGCCCACGGCGGTGAACGTCGCGCCGACGCCGCATCCGCGCGAGGAGCAACCCGCGCCGTCGATCACGTCACGCTGGTGGTTCTGGACGGGCCTCGGCGCGGTGGTGGCGGGCGGCATCGTCGCGGGCGTGGTGATCGCGACGAGCGGAGGCGCCGAGGGCCCGGTGCCGGGCACCGCGTTCGACGTGCAGACGATCCGCGCGCGGTAGCGGCGCGAGGGCTACGTGGTCGGCGGGGCGGGGGGCGGAGCCTTCGGGGCGCCGGTCTTCGGCGCGGCGCCGCGGCGGAAGAAGCGCTCGGGCCAGTCCTTGGGGCGCTTCGTCTTGTTGGCGAGGCGCACGAGCGCGCCGTAGGTGTCGCGCCGCACGGCGTTGATGTCGGCCACGAGCGAGGTGATCTCCCGCGCGCGGTGGGTCGCGCGCGAGGCCGCGGCGTCGACGCGCTGCTGGATCGCGTCGTCACCCGACGCGATGACCTTCGCGAGTCGCTTGCCGAGCTTGCGGAGGCCCTCCTCGGGCTCGGACTCGAGCGACGACACCCACGCGCGCACCCGCTTGAGCTGCGACTCGAGGCCGAGGCGGATGAGCGCGCCGGGCGTGAGCGAGCCCAGGTAGCGCTCCTCGCGCGCGTCGCCCTCGTCGCCCTCGACCTTGCGGTCGGCGTGGCGGACCTCGGCGACGACGTCGTCGGTCACGTCGTCGAGCTCCTCGTCGGCGAGGTCGACGGCGGCGTCGGCGAGCGCCTCGCTCCGCCAGTGCCCGCGCTGCGCGAGCTCGGTCTTCTCGGCGCGCGCGATGAGCTCCTCGAAGACGCCCGCGAGCTCGCGCGTGGCGCTGCGCGCGTGCAGGCGAGACCACGTGTAGACGAGCTCCTCCCACAGCGTGGCCATCGACGTGTCAACGGTCAGTTCGCGAATCCCTGCCATGTAGAACAACCTCCTGAGCGCGCAGAGTAACGAGAGAGGAGGCGCGGGAGAACATGTTTCTTCATGCGGGTGCGCGCCGTGGCGGTGGGGTGGCGCGTGTCGCGGCGCGACGGGCCGTACGGAGCTCGCGGGGGAGGCCGTGTCGGGCTACGACATGGCATCCCCAGGCGGCCAGGGAGGTCGTGTCGGGCGACGACATGGCATCCCCAGGCGGCCAGGGAGGTCGTGTCGGAAGGAGGTGCGAGGCTCCCAGGCGGCCGAGTTGACGAGGACGTGATCCCGCCGCGCATGCGCGGGGCGCCAGGAAGGCCGTGCGGGCGACGAGCGGCGGAGCGCGGCGAGCGTAGAGGAGACCGCCGAGCATGAGCGAGAGGTGACGCGGCCACGACGTTGTCTCCGGGCGTGGCCGCGTGATACGCACGGCCGCATGATCGGGTCGCGCGTGGCGAGGGTGGCGCTGGCGCTCGGCGCATTGACGCTCGTGCGGTGCACGAAGCCACGCACCGAGCTGGTGGTGACGGTGCGCTCGGAGCTCGCGTGGGGCACGGGACGCGACCTGCAATCGCTCGTGGTGACGGTGCGACGTGGGAGCGCCGAGGGGGCGATCCGGTGGCAGCAGAGCAAGGTGCTGGGGAGCGACGTAGGGCAGTGGCCGCTTCCGCTGTCGTTCGGGCTGTACCCGAGCGACGCGAGCGATGCGACGCCCGTATGGATCGAGGTGCTCGGGTGCGCGGCGCGAGACGGGTGCGTCGCGAGCGGCGCGCTCGTGGAGCAGCGCGCCGTGGTGAGCTACCGGCCCGAGCAGACCGTGGGGCTCGACCTGTGGCTCGCTGCGAGGTGTCGCGGGGTGACGTGCGGCGTGAGCGAGCGGTGCGTGCGTGAGACGGGGCGCTGCGAGCTCGCGAGCCGCGCGAATGACGACGTGGCGCCGCTGTCGGGCGGGGTCGTGCCGATGGAGACGGACGCGACTTCATCGGCGGACGCCGCGATGGATCACGCGCTGGTCGACGCGAGCACTGATGCGGACGCGCCGGCTGACGGCGCCGCGGTGGATGCGGACGCGTCCAGGGGCGACGACGTTGTGATGGATGGCGGCGCCGGCGTGGACGCGGACGTGCCCACGGCCGACCGGGTGTTGGCCGACGCGGACGTGTCCGCCGATCGTGATGCGGACACGCCCGACGTGGTGATGGCCGACGTCGTCGATGCGCCGTCCGCGGACGGGACGACAGCGGTTGACGTGACCGGTGGGCCTGACGCCGGGTGTCCGTCGGGCTCGTCGTGGTGCAGCGGCGAGTGCGTCGATCACCGCAACGACACGTCGACCTGCTCCACCGCGATGGACCTCGGGGCATGGTGCGGGGACGCGTCGTGCGGCTCGCTCTGCCCGAGCACCTCCTATCGCCCGGTGAACACGCGCACTGGGCGCTCGTCGCAGTGGCTCCGCGCGCGCGCGATCGAGTGCTCGACCTGCCCCGCGTCGCTACGCGCGAGGATCACCCTCGATGTGCCCGCGGGCGTCGACTACGACCTCTACGTCTACCGCCCCTGCGGCACGCTCATCGCTCGCTCGCTCGCGCTTGCGGGGCAGCGAGATCAGGTTGAGATCAGCGAGGCGGACGCGCTGACGACGATCGATAGCTTCGACTACTACATCGAGGTGCGCTTCACGTCGGGGGGATCGTGCTCCCCATGGACGCTCACGCTGGAGGCGCGAAGCAGCAGCGCGACCAGTTGCTCGTGACGGGCGTTGGTAGTCGGCGATGCAGTGTGCGAACCGGGTCCATGAGCCCGAAGCTGGACCCGCGTCTCCCCGACGGCGCTGATCGAGTGGCGTCGTACGTGCGGTCGATGGCGAGCGCCGCGGGCACTGACGACCGCGGGTGCGGTTGAACGAGTGACTCGCGGCGTGATACGCACGAGCGCATGATCGGGTCGCGCGTGGCGAGGGTGGCGCTGGCGCTCGGTGCGTTGATGTTGGCGCAGTGCACGAAGCCACGCACCGAGCTGGTGGTGACGGTGCGCTCGGAGCTCGCGTGGGGCGCGGGGCGCGACCTGCAATCGCTCGTGGTGACGGTGCGACGCGAGGGGCCCAACGGCGCGATCCGATGGCAGCAGAGCAAGGTGCTGGGGAGCGACGTGGGGCAGTGGCCGCTTCCGCTGTCGTTCGGGCTCTACCCGAGCGACGCGAGCGATGCGACGCCCGTATGGATCGAGGTGCTCGGGTGCGCGGAGCGTGACGGGTGCGTCGCGAGCGGTGCGCTCGTGGTGCAGCGCGCCGTGGTGAGCTACCGGCCCGAGCAGACCGTGGGGCTCGACCTGTGGCTCGCAGCGAGGTGTCGCGGCGTGATGTGCATTGCGAGCGAGACCTGCGCCCAGGAGACAGGAACGTGCGTGTCTGCGCGCAGTCGTGACGTGGACGTGCGGCCGCTGCCCGGCGGGGGCGTGCCGACGGGGACGGACGCGGAGGACGGTTCGGCTGACGTGGTGACGATGGATGACGCTCTCGTCGATGCCGCGATGGCGGCGGATGCCCCGGCGGACAGCGTGGGGACGGATGAGGACATGCTCGCGGTGGATGGCGCCACGATGGATGCCGATTCCGCAATGAATGTCGACGTGCCCACGGCCGACCAGATGATGACCGACACGGATGTACCGGTGCCCGACGTGGTCGTGCCTGTCGATGTGCTGCCTGACATCGCGCCTTCCATCGACGTGTCTGCGGCAGTGGATGCGTTCCTCGACACTCCGATGCCGCTGGACGGGATGTCTGACGGGGCAGTACCGATGGATGTTGCTGCAGACGTGCGCACAGATGCGCCGGTCGACGCGCTGCGCGACGTACTCGATGTTCTACCGCTGCCGCCGTGCGGCGACCGCGGTCAGCCCTGCTGCGGCGTGACGGGCCGCTCCGACGTGGTGTGCCGCAACGGGCTCCTCTGCAACGCGTTCTCGCGGGGCACGTGCGTCGACGTCACGCGCGAGCCCGGCGAGTGCCAGCCCGTGACGGGGTGCAGCGGCTCGAACGTGTGCAGCGGCCCGACGGGCTGCGGCGACCGCTGGTGCTACCGCTGCCAACCGCGCGGGACGCTGGCGTACGACGCCGTGTGCAACCCCGACCTCGGCGGCACCGACTGCGCCTCGGGCGTGTGCCAGCGCGGGCGCTGCACCTACGCGTGCTCGGTGGGCAACGCGGGCGACGCGGAGTGCACGCGCCTCGCGCCGGGCTCGCGCTGCAT
>JBDHVF010000673.1:0-4915 GCA_039809605.1 Polyangiales bacterium
GGTGCCGATCTTCACGCCCGGCGGCGAGCGGGCGACCGGCGCGCTCGTGGCCGCGTTGAGCCCGCGGCTCTCGTTCGACGCCTCCTACCGGAGCTTCCTCGAGCTCGTCGCCGGTCACATCGGCGCCGCGATCGCCGCCGCCCGCAGGCTCGAGGAGGCCAAGGCGCGCGCCGAGGCGCTCGCCGAGATCGACCGCGCCAAGACCGCGTTCTTCAGCAACGTCAGCCACGAGTTCCGCACCCCGCTCACGCTCATCCTCGGCCCCGCCGAGGACGCGCTCGCGGCGCCCGACGTGCTCCCCGCCGAGGAGCGCGAGCGCTGGTCGCTCGTGCAGCGCGCCGCGATGCGCCTGTCGCGGCTGGTGAACACGCTGCTCGACTTCTCGCGCATCGAGGCGGGCCGCGCGGAGGCCTGCTACGAGCCCACCGACCTGCCGGCGTTCACCGTCGAGCTCGCGAGCATGTTCCGCTCCGCCGTCGAGCGCGCCGGGCTCGCGCTGCGGCTCGACCTGCCGCCGCTCGGCGAGCCCGCGTACGTCGACCGCGAGATGTGGGAGAAGATCGTCCTGAACCTCCTCTCGAACGCGCTCAAGTTCACGTTCACCGGCGAGATCGAGGTGGCGCTGCGGCTCGACGGCGACGCCTTCCGGCTCGACGTGCGCGACACCGGCGTGGGCATCCCCGCCGCCGAGCTGCCGTTCGTGTTCGATCGCTTCCACCGGGTGAGGGGGGCGCGCGCCCGCACCCACGAAGGGACCGGCATCGGGCTGGCGCTCGTGTCGGAGCTCGTGAAGCTCCACGGCGGCCGCGCCGAAGTCGAGAGCGCAGAGGGGAGCGGGACGACGTTCCGCGTCGTCGTGCCGCGAGGGCGCGCGCACCTCCCGGCGGAGCGCGTGGGGGCGGAGCGGAGCCTGTCGTCGACGGCGACGGGGGCGTCGCCGTACGTCGAGGAGGCGCTGCGCTGGACCTCGGGACCCGCGCACGCGGCCTCCCCGTCCGAGGGCGCCGAGGCGCGGCCGGCGCCGGGGCGGCGCGCCCGCATCGTGCTCGCCGACGACAACGCCGACATGCGCGAGTACCTCGCGCGCCTCCTGCGAGAGCGCTGGGACGTGGAGGCGGTCGAAGACGGCGAGGCGGCGCTCGCGGCGCTGCGCGCCCGCCCGGCCGATCTCGTCATCACCGACGTCATGATGCCGCGCCTCGACGGGTTCGGCCTGCTGCGCGCGATCCGTGGCGACCGGGCGCTGCGCCGCACCGCCGTGGCGCTCCTGTCGGCGCGCGCCGGCGAGGAGGCGACGAGGGAGGGGCTGGCCGCGGGCGCCAACGACTACATCGTGAAGCCCTTCTCGGCGCGCGAGCTGCTGGTGCGCGTGGCCGCGCGGCTCGCCGCCATCTCCGTCGAGCGCGAGGCGTACGCGATCGAGGAGGCGGCGCGAACGCGGCTCTACGGGCACTTCATGCAGGCGCCGTTTCCCATCGCCGTGCTGCGCGGCCCGCGCCACGAGCTCGAGCTCGCCAACCCGGCGTGCCTACGCGCCTGGGGAAAGCCCCCCACGATCGTGGGCAGGCCCCTCGTCGAGGGGCTCCCCGAGATCCAAGGGCAGCCGTTCATCGACTACCTCGACGGGGTGTACGGCACCGGCGTCGCGTACAGCGCCCGCGGCGAGCGCGCGCGGCTCGTGCGCGGCGACGGGGCGCCGCCCGAGGACGTGTACTTCGACTTCGTCTACGCCCCGCTCCGCGACGAGCGCGGCGGCATCGACGGCGTCCTCGTCTGCGGCTTCGAGGTCACCGCGCAGGTGCGCGCAGCGCAGGAGATGTCGCACCTGCTCGCGCAGGTCGAGACGAGCGAGCGGCAGCTCCGCCAGCTCGTCGAGAACCTGCCCGATCTCGCGTGGACCGCCCGCCCCGACGGCCACATCGATTACTTCAACCGCCGCTGGTACGAGTACACGGGGACCACCTTCGAGCAGATGGAGGGGTGGGGCTGGACGGCCGTGCACCACCCCGACCACCTCGACGAGGTGGTGGCGCGCTGGCGGCGATCCGTCGACACCGGCGAGCGCTTCGAGATGGAGTTCCCGCTCCGCGGCGCCGACGGCGAGTTCCGCTGGTTCCTCACCCGCGTCGAGCCGCTCCGCGACCGCGGCGGCCGCATCGTGCGCTGGTTCGGCTCCAACACCGACATCGACGAGCGCCGCCGCAACGACGACTTCCGCGAGCGCTTCCTCGGCATCCTCGGCCACGACCTGCGCAACCCGCTGAACACCATCCTCACCACGGCGCGCGTGCTGACGATGCGCGACGACACGCCGCCCGAGTGCCGCGCGCGCATCGACCGCCTCATCGGCAGCGGCGTGCGCATGCAGCGCATGATCGACCAGCTCCTCGACCTCACGCGCGCCCGCCTCGCCGGAGGGATCCCGATCCGTCGCGGCGACGAGCCGACCGCGCTCGCGCCCGTGGTGCTCAAGATCGTCGACGAGGTGCGCGCCGCCCACCCGGCGGTCGCCATCGACGTCCGCGCCGAGGAGCGCTGCGCCGCGCGCGTCGACGCCGACCGGTTCGAGCAGGTGGTCTCGAACCTGCTCGGCAACGCGGTGACGCACGGCGACCCGGCGCGCCCGGTCGACGTCGACCTCGCGACGGTCGGCGCCGACGCGCGGCTCCGCGTGCGCAACTTCGGCCCGCCGATCGACCCGGCCTTCCTCCCGCTGGTGTTCAACCCGTTCGCGCGCAGCGAGAAGCCGCAGGGGCGCTCGGCCGGGCTCGGGCTCGGGCTCTACATCTGCGAGCGGATCGTCGCCGCGCACGGCGGGACGATGTCGGTCCGGTCCGACGCCGACGGAGGGACGTGCTTCGAGGTCGCCCTGCCGGGGGGCGCGCCGTGACGGAGGCCGCGTCGGCGGAGCGCGCGTGCGCACGCGTCGTCGACATCCCTCGGTGGCAGCCATCGTGCGGCCTCGAGCCGTCGCCGCCGGCGCGGTCACCTCGCCGCGCTCGGCCCGTCACGTCACGACGGCCGCGCCCCGGTGGCCGCGGGCGAGCGCCGCCACGTGCCGCGCGACCGTCGCCGATCCCCGGTGCCCACGCGCGGCCGTGGCGTCGCGCGCCTGCGCTCGCCCTCTCCTCGCCGCCGCGCGGTGTTAGCATCCGCGCCCGATGACCTCGCCGCTTCGCGCCTTCGCGGCCTTCGCGCTCGTCGCGGGCTGCGCGTCGGACCCTCCCCCCGCGCCCGCCGACGCCGCGCTCGCCGCCGCCGTCGATGACGTCGCCGACGTCGCCGACGCCCCGCGCGACCGCGTGCGGGTGATCCCCGCCGACTGGCCGCGCACGCCCCCGTCGCCGCCCGCGTACTCGCACGGCGCGTGTCCGACGCTGCACGGAGGCCCCGACCTCGCGTCGTCGCTCAACGCGGGCTTCGCGAGCGGGGCGTACACCCGGCAGTTTCGCCTCGTGGTGCCGCGCAACTACGACCCCGCGGGCACCGACCGCTGGCCGCTCGTGTTCGCGTGGCACTGGCTCGCGGGCGACAGCGCGCAGATGATCCGCGAGGGCGAGGTGCTCGAGTCGGCCGAGCGCCAGCGCATGATCGTGGCCGTGCCCGACCAGCTCTTCGTCGACGGGCGCGCGGTCAACTCGTTCACGTGGGGGTTCTTCGACCCGTCGATGTCCGAGCCCGACCTGGTGTTCTTCGACGACATGCTCGCGTGCGTGTCGGGCGCGTACCGCGTCGACCCGGCGCGCGTGCACGGGCTCGGCGTGAGCGCGGGCGCCCTGTGGCTGACCTTCCTCACGAGCACCGCGAGGGCGCGCTACCTCGCGTCGGTGGCGATCCTCTCGGGCGGCCTCGGCGAGGTGCTCGGCGCGTGGCACATGGACTACTTCCCCCAGCCCAACAAGTACCCCGCGCTGGTGCTCTGGGGAGGCCCCACCGACCGGCTCATCGTGAACTTCGACGAGGCCTCGCAGCGCCTGCGCGACACCCTCATCGACGACGGGCACTTCGTCGTCACGTGCACCCACGACCGCGGCCACGCGCTGCCGCCGTTCACGCCGCCGCCGGGCGAGTCGCGCTTCACGTTCCTCTGGGACTTCTTCGCGCGCCACCCCTACGGGCTCCCGCCCGCCACGTCGCCGTACCTCTCGACGGGACTGCCCGCGGCGGCGCCGTCGTGGTGCTCGATCCCCATGGACTTCGGCCCCGTGGGGCGCGACCGATGAGCGCGAGGGCGACGTCCCTGGGGCGCGCGGGGCTCGTCGCGCTCGCGCTCACCTCGGGCTGCCTCTTCGCGCGCTACGAGCCCGGCGAGCTGCGCGCCCGCGCCAACGCGCGCAAGACCCAGGTGGTCACCGTCGGGTGCCTCGACGTGGCGATGACGCCCGCGAGCGACCCCCACGTGCCCGAGGGGCACCCCCTGGTGCGCTTCGCGTTCGGCAACCGCTGCGAGCACCCGGTGCCCGTCGACTTCACCGCCGTCACGGTCGCGGGCGTGTACGCCGAGGGGCGCGTCGCGCTCTACGCCGTCGACCCGCGGCGCGAGCTGCACCCCGCCACGCTCGACGCGCACGCCGAGGCCCACGAGGTGCTCGAGTTCGCGCCCGTGCTCACCCGCGCCCACGGCCCCGCGTCCGTGTGCGTCAACGTCTCGGGCCTCGCGCACGACGACGCCACGCCCGAGCGCGCCACCCGCTGCTTCGCCCTCCCATCGCCCGCGACGAACGCCCCCTCGCAAGGAGACCTCACGTGAGCAAGCGCCCCATCGCCCTCGCCGCGTCCCTCGCCGCCGTGCTCGTGGCCCCGCTGCGCGCGCACGCATGCGGCGGCGGCGGCGGGGGAGGGGGCGGCGGTGGCGGCGGCGGCGGCGGCGGCAGGGCGAGCGCGTGTCGCGAGGTGAGCGAGGTGGTCGGCCGCC
>JBDHVF010000674.1:0-4898 GCA_039809605.1 Polyangiales bacterium
CAGCTCGGTGAGGGCCTCCGGGCTACGCGCGGACAGCGGCACCAGCCAGCTGCGCCCGTCCTCGTCCTCATCCCCGGTCGCGTCGGTCGGCGCGGGGTCGGCGGCGGGTCCCTCGAGCACCACGTGGGCGTTGGTGCCGCCGATGCCGAACGCGCTGACGCCGGCGCATCGGGCGTCGCCTCCGCGCGGCCACGGCGCGGCCTCGCGCGCGACGCGCACCGGGAGCTCGGCCCACGGGATGTGCGGGTTCAGCGCCGAGCAGTGCAGGCTCTTCGGGATCGCCTCGTGCTGCAGGCAGAGCACGGCCTTGATCAGCCCCGCGATGCCGGCCGCGCCCTCGGTGTGCCCGATGTTCGACTTCACCGAGCCCACGACGACCGGCCGCTGCCGCCGCGCTTCGCCGAGCGCCGCGCACAGCGCCTGCACCTCGATCGGGTCGCCGAGGGCGGTGCCGGTGCCGTGGCACTCGACGTAGCCGACCCGCGCGGGCGCCACGCCGGCCTGCGCCAGCGCCTTGCGGATGACCGCCTCCTGCGCGGGGCCGGTGGGGGCGGTCGGGCCGCTGCTCCGCCCGTCCTGGTTGACGGCGGATCCGCGGATGACGGCCATGACGTGGTCGCCGTCGCGCACCGCGTCCGAGAGGCGCTTGAGCACCACGACCCCGCAGCCCTCGCCGCGCACATAGCCGTCGGCGTCGGCCGCGAAGACGCGGCAGCGCCCCGTGGGCGACAGCGCGCGCAGCCGGCTGAGCGAGACCGTCGTCTCGGGCGCGAGCAGCACGTTGACGCCGCCCGCGAGCGCCATCGCGCACTCGCCATCGCGCAGCGCCTGGCAGGCCAGGTGCACCGCCACGAGCGACGACGAGCACGCGGTGTCGACCGCGAGGTTCGGGCCCCTCAGGCCGAGGAAGTACGAGAGTCGGCCGACCATCGTGCTGTGCGCGGCGCCGAGCAGCGAGTAGCCGTCGATGCGCTCCGCGTCGCTGAGGATACGGGACTGGTACTCCGCGCCGCACAGGCCCACGTAGACGCCCGTGTCGCTGTCCTTCAGCCGCGCGGGCGCGATCCCGGCCCGCTCCAGCGCCTCGTAGCTGACCTCGAGGAGCAGACGCTCCTGCGGGTCGACGCTCGCGGCCTCGCGCGGCGACATGCCGAAGAAGCCCGCGTCGAAGTCTTCGATCCCGGTGAGGAACGCCCCGCAGCGGGAGTACGTCTTGCCGGCGGCGTCCGGGTCCGGGTCGTACCAGGCGGCGGCGTCCCAGCGCTCCTTCGGCACCTCGCCCACCGCGTCCACGGCCTCGTGGAGCACGCGCCAGAACGACTCCGGGTCGTGGGCGCCCGCGGGGAAGCGGCAGCCCATGCCGATGACCGCGATCGGCTCGGCGCGGGCCTCGCGGGGGCGCGCGTCGTCGTCCGCGCGCGTCTCGTCGAGCGCGGGCGTCTCGAGCACGTACGAGGCGATCGCCTCGAGCGTGGGGTGGTCGAAGACCAGCGTGGCGGGCAGCGCGCGGCCCAGCTCGCGCGAGAGCGTGTTGCGCAGCTCGACGGCGGTCAGCGAGTCGACGCCCAGCTCGCGGAGCGGCTGGCGCGGGTCGACGCCCGAGCGCCCGAGGGCCCTGCCCGCCTGCTCCTGCAGCGCGCGCAGCAGGAGCTTGCGCCGCTGGCCCGCGGGGGCCGCCGCGAGCTGCGCGCGCAGCGACGGCGCCGGCGCCGCCCCGGCGCCCTGCGAGAGCGCGGTCGGGTCGAGCCGCAGCACGACCTTTCCGACGTGCCCGGCCCGCGCCATCAGCCGAAAGGCGTCGGCCGCGCGCGCGATCGGGAACACCTCGTGCGGCAGCGGCCGCAGGCGCCCTGCCTCGAACTCGGCGACCAGCTCGCGCAGCATCTGCTGGATCCGCGCGGGCCCGGCGTCGAGCAGGTCGAACGCGCGGTAGGTCACGTCGGGCCGCAGCGCCGCGACCCGCTCCGGGCTCCAGAGGTCGGTCTTGCCCATCTCCAGAAAGCGCCCGCCGGGCGCGAGCGTCCGCAGGCTCCGCGCGATGAACTCCCCGGTGAGCGAGTTCAGGACCACGTCGACGCCCCGGCCGCCGGTGCGCGCCGCGAGCTCGTCGGCGAAGTCCAGCGTGCGCGAGCTCATCCAGCGGCCCTCGCCGAGCGGGGGCAGGGCGCTCCACTTCGACGGGCTCGCGGTCCCGTACACCTCCGCGCCGTCGAGCAGCGCCTGCTGCACCGCGGCCATGCCGACGCCGCCCGCCGCCGCGTGGATCAGCACGCGCTCGCCGGCCGCGAGCCGCCCGAGGTCGTGGAGCGCGTAGCGCGCGGTGAGGAACGCGATCGGCACGGTGGCCGCCGCCGCGGCGCTCATCCCGCGAGGGCGCGGCGCGACGAGGCGCGCGTCGACCACCGCGTGCGCGCGGAAGCACCCCGGCGCCAGCGCGATGACCGCGTCGCCGACCTCCAGGCCCGCGACGCCCGCGCCGGTCGCCGTGACGACGCCCGCGCACTCCAGCCCGAGCGGCCACGGCTCGGGGGGGAAGACGCCGAGCGCGTTGAGCACGTCGCGAAAGTTCAGCCCCGCGGCCTCCACGGCGATCTCGACCTCGCCGTCGCGCGGCGAGGTCCGCTGCGCGGCGGCGAGCGTCAGGTCGTCGAACGACCCGCGCCGCGCGAGGACGAGCTGATAGGACGCCGTGGCATCGGAGTCAGTCCGTGTCATCCCTCACTGCCATTCCGCGCGGGCGCGCCGCGTGATCGTAGGGTGGTCGCACCGGCCGGCGCTCATCGGAGGGCCGCGAGAGTAACCGCTCGCGCCCGGTCGCGGTGGCCTTACGTGAAGCAAGCGCTGTCCAGAATTGGCCATGCCTCGCCCGGCGGAATGGCCTTTCACCCGCGTTCGTCCGCGTGTAGAGCGTCGACACCGCTCGCCACGGCGGGCAGAGTCGATGATGACCACGGCCCACACGACAACGCCGCAGTGGGAGTCGGCGCCACGGGACCACGCGACGCTCTTCGAGATGCTCCGCGCGCGCTCTCGCGAGGCGCCGACGCGGCGGGTCTTCGTGGAGCTGTCGCAGGGCGAGGCGGTCGGCGCGCTCGACTACGCCGGCCTCGAGCGCCGCGCGCGCGCCGTGGCCGCGCGGATCCGTCGGCACGCCGCGCCCGGCGACCGCGCGCTGCTGATGTACCCGTCGGGGCTCGACTACGTCGCGGCGTTCTACGGCTGCGTCTACGCCGGCGTGGTCGCGGTGCCGGCCTATCCCCCCGAGCCGGCGAGGTTGCGGCGCTCGCTCGAGCGCCTGCGCGCGATCGCGGCCGACGCGGGCGCGGCGCTGGCGCTGACGAGCGAGCACGGCGCGGCCGCGCTCGACGTGCCAGGGCTCGCGCTGCCGCGCGCCGTGACGACCGACGACCTGCGCGACGCGGACGCCGCCGCCGAGCCGTTCCCCGAGCCGCCTGACCGCGCGCCCGACGACCTCGCCGTGCTGCAGTACACCTCGGGCTCCACGACGGCGCCGCGCGGCGTGATGCTCACGCACCGCAACCTCTTGCACAACGCGGCGATCCAGCGGCGCGCGTGGCGGCTGAGCGGCGATTCGGTGGGCGTGACGTGGCTGCCGCTCTACCACGACCTCGGCCTGATCTCGGCGCTGCTGCAGCCGGTGTACAGCGGCTTTCCCACGTACCTGATGCCGCCCTCGGACTTCCTGCGGCGGCCGCTCGACTGGTTGCGCGCCATCGACCGCCACCGCGGCACCTTCGCCGGCGGGCCCAACTTCGCGTTCGTGCTCTGCCTCCGCCGCACGAGCGCGGAGGAGCGCGCGGCGCTGGACCTCGCGAGCTGGGCGACGGCGTTCAACGGCGCCGAGCCCGTGCGCCCCGCGACCCTCGCCGCGTTCGCCGAGGCGTTCGCGCGCGGCGGGTTCCGCCGCGAGGCGCTCTACCCCTGCTACGGGCTCGCGGAGGCGAACTTCGCGACGGGCGGGCTGCGAGAGGGCGCGGCGCCGGTCGTGCGTCGCTACGTCAAGACCGGGCTCGAGCGCGGCGACGCCGTGTCGGCCCCCGACGACGACGCCGCGGCGCGGGAGCTGGTCGGCTGCGGTGAGGTCCCGCCCGGGCAGGACCTGCTCGTCGTCGACCCGGAGACGGCGCGCCCGTGCGCCGACGGGAGGGTCGGCGAGGTCTGGATCGCGGGGCCGAGCGTGGCGGCCGGGTACTGGCAGCGCGACGCCGAGACGCGCGAGACCTTCGGGGCGGCGCTGGCCGACGGCGATCCGCGGCGGTTCCTGCGCACCGGCGACCTGGGGTTCTTCGACCGCGGCGAGCTGTTCCTGGTAGGGCGGCGCAAGGACGTGATCATCGTCCGCGGGCTGAACCACCACCCGCACGACATCGAGCAGACCGTCGAGCGCTGCGACCGCCGGCTCCGCGCGGGCTGCGGCGCCGCGTTCGCCGTCGAGGCCCACGGCGCCGAGCAGCTCGTCGTGGCGCAGGAGTACGACGCGCGCGGCGCGGACGAAAGTGGCCCCGACGCCGCGGCGGAGTTCGAAGCGCTGTTCGCGCGGATCCGCGAGGCGGTCACGCGCGAGCACGACCTCGCGCCGGCCGCGATCGCGCTGCTGCGACCGGGCAGCATCTTCAAGACGACGAGCGGCAAGATCCAGCGCCGCGCGTGCCGCGAGGCGTTCGAGCGCGGCACGCTCGACGCGCTGGCGGTGTGGCGGGCCCCCGAGCCCGCGGCGGACCCGTCCGCGGTCGCCGGCGCGCGGGCTTCGCGGAGCGACGACCTCACACGCTGGCTGGTCGCGCGCGTCGCGGCGCTGCTCGGCGTGGCGCCGGCCGCGGCCGCGGCCCGCGCCGCCTTCGCGCGGCTCGGGCTCGAGTCGCACCAGGCCGTCGAGC
>JBDHVF010000675.1:0-4896 GCA_039809605.1 Polyangiales bacterium
GACGGCCTCGCGCACGGCCGCCACGGCGCCGAGCGCGACGGCGTCGCGCACGCGGGCCGAGAAGCCCGGCGCCGACATCGCGTAGAAGAGGTACGTCGAGAGCCCGCCGGGGCCGCTGTGGGTGTGCGTGGCGGTGACCATCACCGTGTCGCCGTCGAGCCCGTCGATCGAGCCCGCGAGCGCGCCGACGATCGCCTCGCGGAGCGCCTCGGAGACGAGCCCCAGCTCGAGGCACACGTACGCGACGCGGCGGCCCGTGGCGGCGTCGTCGACCACGAGGGCGCGGGCCGCGAGCGGCATCGAGACGCCCTGCGCGACGTTGCCCGGCGCGCCGTACCCGAAGAGCCCCACGCCGCGGTCGTACGCCGTGATGTCGGCCTTGCCGAAGCCTGCGCGCAGCATCGGGTCAGGCCCTCTCGCGACGCATGCGGTCGCGGAGCATCGTGCCGAGGGGCTGCATCCCGAGAAAGAGCGCGAGGCCGAGGAGCGAGCCGAGGGCTCCCCGCGGGCCGAAGCGAGGCGCGCTGGTGGCGAGCGCGGTGCACGCGGCGGCCGCGGAGAGCAGCGCCGCGATGAACGCCCCGGCGCTGCGCAGGCGCGCGGCGGACGAGGGGAGCGCGCGGCTGTCGATCCAGGCGCCGCCGGCGACGAGCAGCACGTTGACCCAGAGCACGGCGAGCAGAAAGACGCTCATGACTTCACGAGAGAGCATCGGGCGTGACCTCCAGACGGCGGGAGCGCGGCGGCGGGCGGCGCGCGCCCAGGACGAACGCGCGGACGACGTAGGCGACGAGGCTCGGCTCCACGAGGCGGGGATCGATGCGGGGCGCCACCTCCCGCACATGGGCCGCGGGCAGCTCGGACCAGTGCAGCCCCGCGCGGTTGTGGTGGGCGGTGTGAAAGCCGTTGTTGCACATGAGCCAGTTGAGGGCGCGACCCGTGAAGTTGCGCGAGTGGTCCCACTCGCTCGCGAGGTCGCAGCCGTCGTGCTGAAGGAGGTTGATGCGCAGCACGCCGCGCGCGCCCCAGAGCTGGGGAACGACCACGAAGAAGAGCGTGGTCCACGGGTCGTGCGCCATGAGGGCGGCGGTGAGCCCGAAGGCCACGGCGAGCTCGAGGCGGTACTGCCTGCGAAACGCCGCGTCGCCGCGGCGCTCGGCCCAGCGGCGCACGCCCTCGAAGGTGTCGGGCCCCACCACGTTGGGAAAGTGCAGGAGGTTCAAGAGGGGCCAACGGAACGACACCGCGCGCGGCGACGCCCAGTCGGGCGCGCCCTCGTCGCCGAAGCGGTGGTGCACGAGGTTGTGCGCGGGGATGTTGGCCGACGCGGGGTAGAGCGCGCCGAAGCTCAGCACGCAGCGCCACGCGAGGTTGAGCCCGCGGCGGCGAAAGATCCCCTGGTGCAGGTGGTTGTGGATCACCACCGCGTTGAGGAAGCTGAGCGCGCACGCGAGCGCGAGGCAGGCGACGTTGCGGCACGCCGGCGCGAGGTACATCGCGGCGAGCACCGCCAGGTACGCGACGACGATCGCGACCTGGCGGCGGTCGGCCGGGTGCCTCAACAGCCCCGCGCGCTCGTGGATTGGTGCAGACATCGCCGCCGCCTCGGTGCAAGCGCGAGGCCGCGCGGCCCCTCGCGACCTGGCGCGAGCCGTTGCGCTGCGCGCTTCACAACGCGTACGCGGCGGGCGCCTCGATGCGCGGCGCGGCGCTCAACCCGTGCGCGTAACGCCCGTCACGCTCCGGTCTGCGCGTTGCACCGCCGCCGTCGCGCTCGAAAGGCGGTGCTCATGTTGCGCAACCCTGCGGATCGAAGACTCCTGGCCTTCGTGGCCCTCTGGTACGGCGTCGAGGCGTACGTCTGGCTGGCGCGGCCGCGCGGCGCGCTGCTCGCGGCGCTCGCGGCGCTGGCGGCGGCGCTGTCGTTCCTCGGCGCGGTGATCACGCACACGGTGATCCACGCGCCGGTGTTCGTGCGCCCGTCGCTCAACCGGCTGCTCCAGCTCGCGCTCACGCCGGTGTACGGGCACCCGGTGTCGTCGTTCGTGCCCGGGCACAACCTCTCGCACCACCGCCACACGCAGGGCCCGCGCGACGTGATGCGCACCACGAAGGCGCGCTTCCGCTGGCACCTCCTGAACCTCCTGCTCTTTCCGTTCGTGATCTCGGGGTCGGTGCTGCGGGGCGAGCGGCGCTACCTCCGCGTCATGCGCGACCGGCTCCCGCGCTGGCGGCGCCAGTACCTCATCGAGGGCGCGCTGCTCGTCGCGCTGTCGGCGACGCTCGCGGCGCTCGACCCGTGGCGCTTCGTGCTCTGCGTGTTCGCGCCGCAGAACCTCGCCTCGTGGGGCATCGTCACGCTCAGCCTGCTCCAGCACGACGGCTGCGACGCGGCGCACCCCGTCGACCACTCGCGCAACTTCACGGGCCGCGTCCTCAACTGGCTCACCTTCAACAACGGCTTCCACGCGGCGCACCACCTCCACCCGGGCCTGCACTGGACGCTCCTTCCCGAGGCGCACCGCCGCGAGGTCGCGCCGCGCGCGCACCCGTCGCTCGACCAGCCGTCGCTCCTCGCGTACGTATGGCGCACGTTCGTGCTGCCGGGCGGTCGCCGCGGCCTCGACGGCTCGCCGCTCGTGCTGCCGCCGCTCGAGCCCGACGAGCCGTGGTGCCCCGACGCCCGCGACGCGCGCGACGACCTCGGGGCGGTGGCGTCGTGACGCTGACCTCGCTCCCCCACACGCAGCTCCGCCGCGACCGGCGCTTCTACCTCTACTACGACGGCCTCTACGCGGCGCTTTCCGCGGCCGCGCTCCTGGCGCTGCGGCGCGCGCACCCCGCGGCGCTGCTCGCGCGCCCGTCGCCGCTCGCGCTCGCGCTCGCGCTGCCCCTCGCGTGCCACGCGCTCATCCTCGCGCACGTGTGGATCCACAACGCCGCGCACAACAACTTCCCCCGCGCGATCAACCGCCTCGTGGGTGAACTGTTGGGCCTCGCGGTGATCACGCGCTTCGCCTCGTGGGAGATCGTGCACCAGCGCCACCATCGCTACAGCGACGACCCCGAGCGCGACCCTCACCCCGTGCAGCGCAGCTTCTGGCGCTACGCGCGCTTCACCGTGGTCAACGTCGAGCGGCAGCTCCAGCGGGCGTACTTCGACCTCTACGGCGACACCGCCGAGACCCGGCGCTTCGAGCGCAGGCGCGCGTGGGTGAGCTACCTGACCAACGCGCTGCTCCTCGCGGCGTGGCTCCAGGCGCTCGGGCCGCGGGTCTTCTTCGCGGTGTTCCTCCCGGCCAACCTCGTCGCGGCGCTGCACGTGATCCACTTCAACTGGTCGACGCACAACGCCCTCTCCGAGACCGGCGACTACCGCCCGGTGAACCTCGACCACGGGTTCTTCTGGGTGGGCAACCGCCTCTGGCACGGCATCTACTTTCACGCCACCCATCACCAGCGGGCCAACGCGTTCAACCCCATGCGCGCACGCGCGGCCGACCGCGGCCGCGGTATCGTCGCGCGGTCATGACGAGCGCGGCCGATCGAAGCGTGGTGTGCGTCGACGCCTGGGACATCTCGATCGACGGCGACGTGGTCGTCGGGCGTGCGCGCGACGGCCTGCGCGCCTGGTCGCGCGACGCGGGCCTCGCCCTCTGGCGCGCGGACGACTCGCCGATCCGGTTCGCGTGCGAGGGCGGCGAGGTGCACCTGCTCCGGTGGAGCGACGAGGACCCCTCCGTCCTCGTGCGCGACGCCCGCACCGGCGCGGCGCGGCGCGAGGTCGCCCTCGACGACGTCGACGCCGATCAGCTCTCGAACCTCTTCGCGGTGCTCGACGGCGAGTACCTCCTCGCGCCCGAGGACGCGCTCCAGCGGCGCTCGCTCGCCGGGGGCGCGCTCGTCGCAGAGGCCCCGGCGCCCGGTCTCTTGCGCGCGTGGGCGTGGACCTCGTCGACGCTCTGCGTCGCGTCGGAGCGCGGCTACCTGGCGGGCTTCGAGCGCGCCACGCTCGCGCGACGATGGATCCGTGAGGACCTCGGCGACGCCGAGCTCCGCGCCGCGGGCGACCTGCTCATCGCGTCGTTCGACGCGCTCGTCGCGCTCGACGCGCGCTCGGGCCGCGAGCGCTGGCGCAGCGAGGTCTTCACCGAGGCGCTCGACGCCACCGACGACGCCGTGCTCGCGCGGGGGCAGCGCGGATGGGTCGCCCTGCTCGACGCGCGCACGGGCCAGGTGCGCTGGCGGCAGCGGGCGGGGCCCGCGGTCGTGGCCGCCGCGCGCGAGGTCGGCGGCTTCGCGGTGCTCACGCGCGACGCGCTGATCCGCTACGACGACAACGGGGTGGAGCGCGGCCGCTGGGAGGTCGAGGCGCCGTACGCGGTCGCCGCGTCGAGCGTGGCCGGGGCGGCGCTCGTGTGCGCCGCGACGCGCGTCGGCGCGCGGGTCGATGGGGCGGGCGCGCCGCCGTTGCTCACGCCGGCGGCCCTCGAGGTGCAGCCGCCCCGCGCGCCCGAGGCGCTGCCGGGCCGGTCGCCGTTCACGCCCTCGCACGCCCGGCTCGACGAGGCGCGGGCGATCCTCCGCGAGGTCGACGACCTCGACGAGGCGTGGGAGGCGCTCGCCGTGAGGGGCGTGATCCCGGGCTCGTGGATCGACGATCCGACGCGCCGCTTCGAGGCGCGCGGGACGCCGACGGCCTGGGTGGCGAGGCCGTGGTCGCGCGGCGCGATGCTCGCGTTCGCGGCCGACGTCGAGGGCGTGGCGCGCGCCGAGGCGCTGTGGCGCGAGTCGCTACGGCGCTTCGCGCCCTGGCCGCACGCGCTCGACGAGACCTGCCGCTGGGGGGCCTGGAGGCCCGAGCTCCTCTGGAACATCGACGGCGCGTTCAACCCG
>JBDHVF010000676.1:0-4882 GCA_039809605.1 Polyangiales bacterium
ATGCGCTGACGCGGCTCCCATCGAGCGGAAGCGTCATCCAGGAAGCGTTGAGGTGATGGCCCTCGCAGCGCGAGGGCGCCTGCGAGACGCATGCAGCTCGTCACCTCGTTTCAGCACGCTCAGCCACGCCCTCGCTCCGCGGGGGCGGGGCGCGCGGCAGCGTTGGGTGGGGGCTCCGCGAAGGTGCGCGACAGCGTTGGGTGGGGGGACACGTCGCACACGCGAAAGCGGCAAACTTGACGTGAAGTTGGTATCAACGGCCAAACCTGAGTCAGGGCGCGGCGCGCGACGGGCTGCGACGGCGCCGCGCGGCCGAGGCGCCGCCGCCGTGCAGGCACACCACCGCGAGCACGAAGCCGAGGTTGTAGCTCCAGCCGTTGTTGTGCACCTCGTACACCGACACGTGCGGGTCGAAGAGCGACACGACGAAGGTCACCACGACGATCGCGCCGTGCCAGAGGCCCAGCCAGAAGCCCGCGGGCGCGCGCCCCGCGGAGGCCGCGTGGTGCGCGAGGGGGTTGGCGCCGGGCGCGCAGCCCGCGAGCAGCGCGGTCATCACCGCGAGCGCAACCGCGACGAAGGCTCGCTGCGTCGGGAGTCTCATGAGTCCCTCCGATGCGCAGGCCGCCAGAGCATCGCTGACGGAGCGCTGCGCGTGGGTCGTCTGCGCTCGGCATGCCACGCCCGCGCGCGCCGCGCCACGCGCGCCGCAGAGTCGGCGCATCGGCGACGCTGCCCGCTCGCTGCGAGCGTGGGAGTCGAACTGCGCGCCGCGCGCAGCCAGCGTCGCGGAGGCACCGCGGCTCTGCGGTGCGCGTTGTTTCTCTCGCAGCGCTGCAGCATCATCGCGCCGTGATGCGCGGGACCTCGTTCGCCCTCCTCCTGGCGTTGGCCGCGGGCTGCGGCTCCGAAGACCACGGCGACGGTTCGCCCTCGCCCCTGCCCCCGCCCTCGCCCGACGACATGCAGGTGCAGCCGTCGCTCGGCAGGCTCACGGCGGCGCAGGTGCCGACGCTCGCGTCGCAGCCGGGGCTCCGCGCGTTCCCCGGCGCCGAGGGCTTCGGCGCCGAGGCCACGGGAGGCCGCGGCGGGCGCGTGATCTACGTGACCACCCTCGCAGCGCACGGGCCGGGCTCGCTCGCCGAGGCGCTCTCGGCCGAGGGGCCGCGCTACGTGCTCTTCAAGGTCAGCGGCGTGATCGAAGCCTCGCCGCAGATCACCCGCGGAGACGTGACCATCGCGGGGCAGACCTCGCCCGGCGGCATCGTCGTGCGGGGCATGCACACCGACGAGTCGCCCTTCTGCGACAGCAATTGCGGCACGGGCATCCGCGGCGTCGACAACGTCATCATCCGTCACATCCGCTCGCGGCCCGGCAACCCCGGCGGCAACGGCAACCTCGACGGCGACGGGCTGCGCATCCGCCACTCGCGGCGCGTGGTGGTCGACCACGTGTCGATGGAGAACGCGCTCGACGAGGCGTGCGAGATCTCGTACTCGAACCACGTCACCGTGCAGGACTCGATCCTCGGCGAGACGCTCGGCGGCCACGCCGACCTCGGCGGGATGCTGATGAACTACTCGAACCCCGCCGCGGGCTACGAGCTCGACGCGCTGTCGGTGATCCGCACGGCGTGGATCCGCATCAACGGGCGATACCCCGAGCTCTCGCGCCAGAGCCCCGCGGCGGCCGGGAGCACCATGCGCGTCGAGCTCGCCAACAACCTCCTGTGGGACGAGCGCTTCTACGTCTCGACGGCGCACACCAACGGCACGAGCGGCGCCGAGGGCAGCGCGGTCTACTACCGCATGAACTGGGTGGGCAACGTGGGCGTCGTGCGCCCCGACTACCCCTACGGCATGCTCGACTTCAGGAACCCCACGGGCATGTCGACCGTGTTCTTTCGCGACGACCACCTGAGCGTGACCGACCGCATCGACTGGCAGCTCGTGTACTGCTGCAACGACTTCGAGCGCTCCCCCGCGCCGCTGCGCCCCGCGTGGGCCGCCGGGCAGCGCAACGACTTCCCCGCGGTCACCTACCTCGACGCGTCCGACGTGCGGCGGTACGTCGTCGCGCACGCGGGGGCCTTTCCGCGCGACGCCATGGACCGCAGGCTCGTGGGCTACGTCGCGTCGGGCGTGTTCGCGGGCGCCCCCTCGGGCACCAACCCCGCCGGCGACGCCTACCGCCTCGAGTGGGGCAGCGCCGCGAACGCGCCCGCCGCCCCCGTCGACACCGACGTCGACGGCATGCCCGACGACTGGGAGTCGGCCCACGGCCTCGACCCCCACTCGCAAGACCACAACGGCACGTCCGTCGGCGAGGCCACGCCCTCGCTCGCGGGCTACACCAACCTCGAGGTCTACCTCCACGAGCTCGCGCAGCGGAGGCTCACCGAGGGCGCCTGGGGACGGTGACATGTCTCGACGGGCGCGGCGCCCGGCCACGTGTCCGTAGACCCCGCGAGAGGCATTTCGATACGCGCCCGTCACACCCGGCGCGGCTCACGCACCGCGGCAGGTCACGGTTTGCACACGAACTCAACGTCTCTCGTAGGGCGCGGACGGCTCCTTGCAAAGCCCCCCGTCGCCATTGCGAGGAGGGCGGGGCGTGAAGCGAAGCAGGCGAGCGAAGCGGGGACGGAGCGCGCAGACGCCCGCGCCCGTCGCGCCATCCTCGACGCCGCCACCGTCCCCTCGGTCACCGCGCGTGATCGTCGCGCTCCTCGCGCTCCTCGCGGCCGCGGTGGTCCCGTACCTGCGCTCGTGGGGCTTCGATTTCGTGTACCTCGACGACCACCAGTTCGTCGTCGACGGCGCGTGGTTCTTTCGAGACTGGGCGAACGTCCCGCACGCCTTCACCCACGACGTCTGGGAGTTCTTCGGCGAGGAGAGCTCGCTCTACCGCCCGCTCCTGCTGCTCCCTCGCTTCGTCGAGGTGTGGCTCTTCGGCACCTCACCGGGGCCGTATCACGTCTTGAACACCGCCCTTCACTTCGGGGCGACGGCGCTCTTCTTCGCGCTCCTGCGCGCGCTGATGGGCGAGGTGAAGGCGCCGCTCGTGTGGGCCGTCGTCTTCGCGGTGCACCCGGCGCTCGTGCCCGCGGTGGCGTGGATCGAGGGCTACAACAACTCGATGCTGGCGGCCCTCGTGCTGGCGTCGCTCGTGCTCACGATCCGCGCGGTGCAGACGGGTCGAAGGGGCCAGGCGCTCGCGTCGGCCGTCGCGTTCTTCATGGCGCTGCTCACCAAGGAGAACGCCGTCTGCACCCCCGTGCTCTGCGCGGGCATCTGCGCGCTCTACACCCGGCGGCGCGGCGACATGCTCGCGCGACACCCCGTGCTCGGGTGGGTCATCGGCTCGTGGAGCCTCGCGCTCCTCGCGTGGTTCTTCGTCCGGTGGAACGCCATCCCCACGACCCCGGAGCTCGAGCTCGGGTACATCGCCGCCAGCGTCGCGCGCAACTCACCGGGCCTGCTCCTGTACTGGGGCAAGGTCTTCTTGCCCTTCAACCTCACGCCGCTGCCGGTGCTCGCGGACTCGTCGCTCGCGCCCGGCCTCGTGGCGACGGCCCTCTACGCCGCCCTCTTCGCGCGGAGCTCACGCGAGCACAGGGCGGTGCTCGCCTACGGCGTCGTGTGGTTCGCGCTGCTCATCGGCCCGTCGCTCCTCATCAGCCGCAACGCCACCCTCACGGGGTCGATCTTTCGTGAGGACCGGCTCTACCAGGCGAGCCTCGGCCCGCTGCTCGCGCTCGCGCTCGTCTCGCGGCGCGCGCTCGAGCGACACCCGGGCCCGGCGCTGCGCGCGGCGGCGGCCGTCGTCGCGGCCTCGCTCTGCCTCGGCCAGCTCTTCATGGGGCGCTACGCCGACGGGATCACCTTCTACACCGCGGCGACGTCGGGGTCGCCCCACCTCGCCTTCGCCCACACGCACCTCGCCGGCCGCTACTTCGAGCGCGAGGACTTCGCGGGCGCGCGGCGCGAGTTCGAGCGGGCCCTGGCGCTCAACCCGCTCTGCCCGCAGCTCCACAACAACTACGCGCTGCTCCTGATGCACGACGGAGAGCTCGACCTGGCCGACCAGCACCTCCGGGCCGAGATCGCGGCCAACCCGCGGTTCTCGAAGGCCCACTACAACCGCGGCCTCCTCCTCGGCAGGCGCGGTGACTTCTCCGCCGCGGCCGAGAGCTTCGAGCGCTACCTCGCCTCGCAGCCGCGCGACGCCGACGCGGTGCTGATGTCTCGCCTCGCGCTCGTCGACTGCTACCGGCGCCTCGAGCGACCCGAGCAGGCCGAGCGCGTCGCGCGCGACCTCGAGGCGAGCGGCGCGACCGTCATGCCGCCGCAGTAGCGCCCGCCGGGGCGATGGAAGCCCGCGGCGAAATCCTGTACGACCCATCGCCATGCGATTCACCACGCAGGTGCACGTGCTCCTGCCCGGGCGCGAGGTGCAGCGGCAGCCGACCTTCTGGGAGGGGCTGATGAGCGCGTTCGGGGCGACCGCCGACCTCCGCACGGGGATGATCGAGACGACCCGCGACGTGCTGAGCATCGCCGAGTCGGTGTGCGCCGCGCTCGCCTCCGCGGGGGTGACCAACGCCGTGCTGCTCGACGTCGACGGCCACGCGCTCTACCGCGACACCGTGGGCCGCACCGACGACGCGCGGTGGCTGCTCGACGGAGCGCGCCAGGGCGCGCCGCGCTTCGCGGCGGGCTTCAAGGTGCTGCGGGCGCTCTTCGAACACGACGCCGACGGCGTGCGCACGCTGGTCGAGGCGACCTTCCCCGCGAGGTACTGGCCCGGCAGGGCGGCGACCCTCGCGCTCGGGGGGCGGCTCCCGGCGCTGCGACCTCGCGCGGGCGACGACGCCGCGGG
>JBDHVF010000677.1:0-4881 GCA_039809605.1 Polyangiales bacterium
CGTGGAGGTGGTGCCGTCGGGGCTCGAACCCACCGGGCCGCCGGCCTTCGCGCCACACGCGCCCAGCGCCACGACGCCCGCGAGCGCCACCGCGCGCACCACGAAGAGACCTTCGAACATGACGTGCTTGTTCATCGCGACACCTGTTGTTACGCGCTCCGGTCCTCGCCGGGGCGCGCCGGTCGCCTGAGCAGCACGCGTGCCAGGGGCGTCAGAAGCGCCCCAGCACCCCGAACGTCGCGCCGATCACGAACTGCTTGAGCGTGCTGTCGCGGGTGACCTCGGTGGTGGCGCCGCCGGTGGTGACGCGCGTCGTGGCGCTCACGTCGCCGATCACGGGGATGTCGCAGATGCCCCCGAAGGTGAGGGCGAAGTGGTCGGCGAGCGCGTACGCGAAGGTGGGCTCGATGTTGACCCACAGGGGCAGGTACGAGTTCGACGACGACGTGGTGGTGGCGGCCGTGGTGCGCGGCGACGACGAGGCGTACGAGAACGTGACGCCCGCGCGCGGCCAGAAGGCGAAGCGGTCGCCGAGGGCGAGCCAGTAGCCCACGCGCGGCGCGACGCCGAACGAGGTGACCGACACGCCGTTGCCGTCGGGGTCGCTGAGCGAGCTCCACGCGAAGAAGACCGCCCCGCCCACGGTGAGGTTCGGCGCGACCTCGAAGTCGATCGCGAGCCGCGGCGCCTGCACGACGGCGAACAGGCCGATCTGGGCCGGCGCGACCGACGACGAGAAGCTCGCGCCGAAGAGGTTGAGCGCGACGATCTCGCTGGTCGTCTCGCGGGTCGTGGTGACCGCCCCCATGGTCGTCGTCGACGAGCTGGTGACCGAGTTGTACGTGAAGCCGAACAGGCGCTCGACCCCGAGCCGCACGCGCCGCGCGCCCTGGGCCGACGCCTCCGGCGCGAGCGCCAGCACCGCGAGCCCCACGCTCCAATGGATTGCCTTCATCGCTACACTCCCTTCGCCGCGGCGACGCGCACGTCGCCCCCTCACGATGAGTGCCGCGCGGAGCCGCGAGGGTCAACGAGAAAGGCCACGGCGTGGGCCGCGCGCCCGGGGTGCGCGGAGGGCTACTGCGACTCGGGGCGGGGCGCGATGAACGAGCAGGTGGCCTGCTCGGCGCACTCGTGGTCGTTCGGGTGCGAGCGGTAGTAGACGTCCTGGCCGTCGGTGGCGAAGAAGTGGCCGATGGTGTGCAGCAGGTAGATCTGCGGGTGCCACGGGTCCTGCGCGCGCGGCAGCGAGAACGAGTGCGTGCCCTGCGGGACGATGTACGCGTTGAGCACGCCCGCCGTCGGGCCCGTGTCGCCGTTCCACGTGGTGAGGGTGGGCTGCCACGCGCCGTCGAGCGTGGCGCCGCCGTCGGCGCGAACCGCCCTGCGCACGAGGCGCAGCGGGGGCGAGAGCGACTGCTCGTGGAACTGCTGGCGGCCCTCGTCGAGGTCGTCGACGTCGAAGAGCACGTCGGGGCGGCCTCCGGCGGGGAAGCGCCCGAGCGACGCGAGCCCTTCGAGCACGCCGCGGTCGACGAGCACGCGGTCGGGCGTGCGGTCGTAGCGCGCGAAGAGGTCCGCGGGGGCGGCGTAGTCCGACAGCTCGGGGAAGCGCGTGGGCGCCGACGGGCGCAGGAAGGGGATCACCCCCGCGGCGCGCGCGAACGCGTTGCCCGTGCTCACGGGCACGGCCTGGTCGCCCGCGGTGTTCACCACCAGCAGCGCGTGCGGCGCGTGGTCGGCGGGCCTGCGAAGGAAGTACAGCGGCGCCCACGACACCGGGTCGGCCGCGTCGAGCGCCGCCTGCGCGAGGAGCAGAAAGCGCCGCAGGTCGGGCGTCTGCCGTCGGATGCCCAGGCCCTCGGCGGGCGAGCGCAGCGGCACGCCGCGCGTGGCCTGGCGGCGCACCGGCGAGCTCGGGCCCGCGCCCGGCGGGATGTGCCCGCAGCCCCGGTCGCAGTCGCTCTCGATCACCCGCTGCGTGCTGACGCTGGCCCGCACCTGCGCGGTCGGGGCGAGCGCGCACGCGCCGTAGTCGGTCACCGCCGCGCCCTGGTACACCGTGACGAGCAGCGGATCATCGACGTCGGTGGGGATGCCGATGCGGAGACGACCCTCGGCGCCCGCGCGCGCGCATCGCTGCTCGTTGCTCTTGAGGTTGACCACCACCACGTCGTCGCCGGGCGCGATGGCGGCGGCGGAGCCCTCGGTCCGCACCTCGGTCGAGCCCTGCGGGAGCACGTCGGCGCACGCGAACTCGAGCTCGCCCGTGTCGTTGAGGTCGGGCACGATGAAGCGCAAGGTCGCCTGCCCGGCGCGACACGACGTGCGGGTTCGCATCCCGTCGGGCGGGTACTGCCCCGCGGGCAGCGACACCACGAGCGGGCCCATCACCCGGAGGATCACGGCCTCCTTCACGCCGCCCTGCGTCGAGCGGATGCCCACGTCGGTCATGCCTCCGCTGCCCGACACGGGCGCCGCGGCGCGCACCGACGCGTCGGCCGCGCCGAGCACCATCGAGAGGATGCCTCCGAGCGAGCCACCCATGGTGTAGAAGTGCGCGTCGGGGCCTCCCACGTCGGGCGTGCCGTCGCCGTTGAAGTCTCCCGCGAGGTCGTCGTCGTCGCGGCCGTTGCCGTTGTAGTCGACGCCCGCGCGCGCCCTGCCGTCGAAGCCCCGCAGCGCCCTGATGAGCTGCATGTGGTCGAGCGCGTGCTGCCGCATGTTGTCGCGCGTGTGAAAGACGTACGCGGTCCAGAAGTCACCGCCCGAGTCGGCCACTTCATCGCCGTTGAGGTCCCTCGCGCGCCCGTCGCCGAGCGCGTCGACGAGCCCTCCGTTGCACATGCCCCGAAGGAGCAGCGGCACGAGCGAGCGCGCGCTCCCGTCGAGCACGAGCCCGTGGCCCGGCGCGTTGATGCCCACCATCGCCACGCCGTGCGCGGCCATGAAGGGGCCGAACCCGAGCGCGTCGGTGAGGTTGCCCGTGTACCCGTGCCCCATGAACGCCACGGGGAAGGGCGCGCGGTGGCCCGCGAGGGCCTTGGGCACCACCATCGCGAACTGCACGGTGTCGGTGCCGAGGTGGCGGATCTCCCCCGTGCGGGGGTTGATCGACCAGCGCGCGTGGTGGTCGGCCGAGCGCGGATCGCCCATGGGGTAGGGCGTGCGGTAGGTGCCGACGGCCACGTAGTCGACGTAGCGGTACTGCTCGACGAGCAGGTTGCGGCTCGGCTCGTCGACGCCGAGGGCCTGGGCCAGCGCGGTGACGAGCTGCGTGAGCGCGGGGCCGCGGATGATGTACGGCCGCGCGGACTGGTCCGCGGTGCAGCCCGAGCCGTCGTTGGCGCGCGCGAGGCGAAGGTCGGGCGTGACGCGCGAGAGGGCGGGGCCGAACGGACCCTCGCCGTAGAGGCCCCGGCGCATGGCGAGCATGTCGCTCACGGTGGTCTGCGTGGTGAAGCTCCACGCGAAGGTCACGCGGCTCGCGGCGCCGTCGCTGGCGCGCGGGCGGTACACGAGCCCGCCGTAGTAGCGCGCGGCGTTGCCTCGCAAGAGGCCGTCGAGCGCCTCGAGCGTGGGCGACTGCGCGGGCGTGGCGACGGTGGGAAACGGCGATCGAACGGGGTAGCCCGACACGCCGCGAAGGCGGTCGGTGAGCACCACGGCGTAGGGGGTGCGCTCTTCGAGCGGAACGAGCGGGCGGACGATGAGCGTGCGGCTGTCGGGCTCCCAGAAGGTCGTGAGGTTGTCCTCGGGGCGCGAGCCCGGCGGAAAGACCGCCGCGCGGTTGAGCACGCCGTCGAAGTTCGTGTCCTCGCCGGGGTCCATGAGCCCGTTGTGGTTCAGGTCTTCGTCGACGGTCTCGAGGAGCAGGTTCGACTGCCCGCCGCGCGGGTCGTTGGGGTAGTACCCGTCGCGGTTCTTCGCGGTGTAGACGAAGTCTCCGTCGCCCATGTCCACGGGCACGGGCACGCCGGTGCGGAGGTTGATGAGGTACACCGCGTCGTCGGCGAACTCGTGGTCGTCGCCGCGCATGCGGCGGGTGAGGTCGGCGAGGTCGAGGTCCTCGTCGAACGCGACGGTGACGGGCTGAAAGGTGCCCCACCCGTCGAGCTCGTTGAAGCCCTCGCGCAGCCGCGATTCGAAGCCCGTGGGGGTCACGAGGCTGGCGTTGACGCGCAGCCCCGTGGGCGACGTGGGGTCGGGGAAGGTCGCCACGTCGTTCGGGAGCGGGATCTCGGGCAGCGGCCGGTGGCCGAGGTCCCAGCGGACCCTGGGGCCGCGCGCGGGCGCGCCGGGGCGGAGCGATGTGGGGGCCTGGTCGGCGGGCGCGCCACCGTCACACGAGAGGGCCAGCGCCACGATCGGAGCGAGTGCGAGGAGCCTGCGCATACGGGCCGCGGACGATGCCAGAGAACGGCGCGGGCCGCGACGGGTGGGGCGGATGATGGCGTCGGAGATCGCGCGTCCGCGCGGGGGATGCGGGCGTCGGGGGCGCGCGTCCGCGCGGGTGATGCGGGCGTGAGGGATCGCGCGTCCGCGCGTGGGATGCGGGCGTGAGGGATCGCGCGTCCGCGCGGGGGATGCGGGCGTGAGGGATCGCGCGTCCGCGTGGGTGATGCGGACGTGAGGGATCGCGCGTCCGCGCGTGGAATGCGGGCGTTGGGATTGCTCAAACCCGGCGTCGAGCCGCCGGGCTGTGCAGGAATGCGGCCCCTTCGGGGCGCAAGAATGGGGGTAATCCATCGGGCCGATGAGACCGCGGGCGTTGCGGTGATCTCGCGCGAGCACCAGCGTGGGTTACCCATGCGCGGCGCGTCCCGACGGTTGCGGCGTTCGGACGCGACGCACCACGTCGACGGCACGCGTGAATGGGCG
>JBDHVF010000678.1:0-4878 GCA_039809605.1 Polyangiales bacterium
TCACCAAAACGCTTCTGCACTAGGGGTTTCGGAGAAACTGCCGGAGGCCAGACACAAAATACTTTACGCGACCTGCGGCATCGCTCGCGTCAGCAGCGTCCGACGCACCATCCGCAGCGATCGCCGCCTGCGCAGCCTGACGGACCTCGTTGCTCCCCGACAGACAGCCCGTGATCAGCAGGCACAGCAACGAACACGCTTTTTTCATATTCACCCCCATCCGCGACGGAAGCCCCTCTGGAAGAACCCCCTCTCCTAAATGTATCGAGCACGACCTTTTTCAGAACGTCGTGCTGATTTTTCCCTCGCGCTCCGTGTGCGCTTCGAACGCGCCAACGGCTCGCCTCCGAAGTGCACACGTGTGCACTCGCAGGTGCAGCCGTGTGCACTTCATACCAACCGCGGGCGAGACGCTCGGCCGACGACCGCGCCAGCACGACGCGCACGTGCTCGCGGCCCACGGTGACCTCGGCGCGCGCGAAGCCCGCGTCGCGCAGCGCGGCGCGCACGGCCTTCTCGACGGCGGCGTCGGCCTTCGCGCGGGCGCGGGCGGCCTCGCTCTTCGGCGCGCGGGGCGCCGCGGCGCGCACCGTACGAGTGGCGCTCTTGATGTCGCCCACCGACGCCTCGGCCACGGGCTTGCCGTCGATGGGCGCTGCCTCGGCCAGCAGCGAGGTGGGCGAGTCGTCGTCGGGGGTCGCGTCGGTGTAGGCGACCAGGGCGTAGGCCTTCTCCTGCCCGAGCGCGAGGGCCTGCTCGCGGGGCACCCTGCGCACCACCGCGATGAGCTTGGCCGCCTGCCGCGCCGACATCAGCCCCTCGGCCGCGAGGAACGCGTTGAAGCTCCTGTGCCCTCGCGCCGCGTAGAGCTTGTGCTCGGTGATCTCGCGCAGCGCCTCGCCGATGTCGTAGAAGTGCTCGACCACCTCGGTCATGCGACGACGGATGAGCGCCTCGAGCTCCGCGAGGCGCGCGGTGTTGCGGGCCAGGGCCGCGGCCTTCGTGCGCTCGATGAGCGACGCCTTCGATGCGGTGCGCTTCGCCATGCAGTCGACCTCCGCGCACGAGCACACCACGCTACGCGTGGTGTTGGAAGGACACTCCGCGCCGCGGCTCGCAGTGCCGAGAGGGTGTGTCGCGAGGCCGAACACCCGCAGCTCCGATGGGGCGGTGACGACCTATGTCCACTCCGTCGAGAGGCGTCGTTGACCGGCGCGCGTCGGTCTGCGATCTCCGCGATCTCACCGAGGGGGCGTTCGCGATGGGAGACCTGGACATCACGCTTCGCCACGTCGCGCAGAAGATGCCCGACGCCTACGCGCGCGGGGTGCTCGGCGCCGACGTCGACATCACCGTCGAGGGCTGGCACGACACGCAGGTGACGGCCACGGAGCGGCGACTCGACCGCGTGCTCGCGGTGCGAGCAGGCGGGCGACGCCGATGGCTCCACGTCGAGTGGCAGTGGGCGTGGGAGAAGGAGATGCCGTACCGCGTCTACGAGTACCAGTCGCTCCTCGCGATGGCGCAGCGCGACCCTCGCAACGAGCTCCGGCGGGCGCCGATCACGAGCACCGTGGTGCTGCTCTCCGGGCGCGAGACGCCGTGGCCGCGCTGGGGGCGCTTCCGCGTCTCGCCGCGGGGCGAGCGCTTCTCGGGCGCGCGCTTTCGCATCGACCCGGTCTATCAGCTCACGGTCGCCGAGCTCGTCGCGCGAGGCAACCTCCTGTGGCTGGTGTTCGCACCGCTGATGCGCGACGCCTCGCCCGCGACGCTCCCGCCGGCGCTCGCGGCGGCGCAGGCGCTGGCGCACGACCGCGAGGAGCTGGTCGAGGTGGTGACGGCGATGACCGTCGTGGCAGAATCGGAGCCTGCGAAGCGCAGCATCAAGGAGTGGCTCATGGGCATCGTCGACGAAGGACTGATCGAGCGATCGTGGCCCTTCCAGAAGGGGCTGGCGCGAGGCGAGGCGCGAGGCGAGGCGCGAGGCGAGGCGCGAGGCGAGGCGCGAGGCAAGGCGCAGGGGCTCGAAGCGGGCCTCGCGCCGGTGGTGCATCAGTTCGAGCGAAAGCTCGGGCGCTCGCTGAGCGAGGCCGAGCACGCGACGCTACGCGAGCGGCTCACGACGCTGGGCCCCGAGCGCCTCGGCGACGTCGCGCTCGACATGAAGGCCGCCGCACTCGACGCGTGGCTGCGCGACCCCGCCGCGAAGTAGGCGCGACCCCGCACCGATCGCAAGTGCACACGTGTGCACTCGCAGGTGCAGCCGTGTGCACTTCAGCCGACGGCGGTGCCGAAGGGGCGCGTGCGGTCGTTGCGCGGCGCCGTGGGGAACGGCCCCTCGCCGTCGCGGAGCTGCCTCGGCGCGTCGATCGCGGGCGCGCGCCCCTGGAACGACGGCGCCTGCGTCACGCCCGCGTCGCCGAAGTGGTCGTACCACCACGACCACGCGATGACGACGAGCGCGAGGAAGGCCAGGAAGGTCACCGCGAGGTACCAGGCCAGCTCGCTCGGCACCCCATCGGGGTCGAGCCTCGGCGCGTCGATCGACACGTACGCCGCGATGGCGGTCATCGGGTGGAACAGCAGCGCGCGCGCGGGGCGCAGGATCACCTGGCGCCACGACACGCGGTCGGCCCACGGCGCCGTGTCGAGCGAGAGGGGCGCGGGGCGCGGCCCCACCTCGCCGCGGATCGCGTGGGCGAGCACGCGAAGGGCGCGCACGTTCCACTCGGCGTGCGCGTCGAGCGCCCAGCCCGCCAGCGCGATCAGCGGCGCGAGGAACATGTACCGCGGCTGCGCCTGCGCGCTCATCACGGCGATGAAGCCGGCCACCAGGGCGAGCGCGCCCATGCGGACGCGCAGCGAGTTCTGGCGGTGTCGGCTGACCTCGCGCTCCACGAGCTCGAGGTGTCGGGGGTCGGGCGCGCCCTCGGGGGCGCGCGCGGGAGTCGCGTCGTTCATCGGTTCCTCGTTGCGGGGTACTCGGATCGTAGCGCAAGAGCGTGTACGCTCCCACGCCCCCCACCATGGACGCGCGAGAGTTCGAGACGCTGCTCGGAGAAGTGAGCGGACAGCCCGTCACCGTCACGCGCGCGTGGCCCCTCGCGGGCGGCGCGTCGATGGAGACCTGGGCCGTCGACGCCGCGGTGAACGGCGCGCCCGAGCGCCTCGTGGTGCGCCGGGACATGGCCGTGAACATGTACGCCGACGCCCTCTCGCGGGCCGACGAGTTCCACCTGCTCGAGGTGGCGTGGCGCGCGGGCGTGAAGGCCCCGCGGCCCCGGTGGCTCTACGAGGGCGGCGAGACCTCGCGCGCGTTCTTCGTGATGGACCGCGTCGAGGGCGAGAGCGTGGGGCGCAAGGTGGTCAAGCTCCCCGAGCTCGCCGACGCGCGCCGAGGGCTCGCGCGGGAGATGGGCCGCGAGCTCGCGCGCATCCACGCCATCGCGCTCACGGGCGACCTCGCGTTCCTGCCGCGCCCGCGCGAAGGCGAGACGCCGTGCGGGCAGTCGCTGCGCGTGACGCGCGCCATCGCCGACGGCCTCGCGCGCGACAACCCCGTGTGGGAGTACGCGCTGCGCTGGCTCGACGCGCACCGCCCCGACGAGTCGGCGGTCGCGCCCACGCTGCTGCACGGCGACTTTCGCGTGGGCAACCTGCTCGTGGCGCCCTCGGGCCTCGCGGCCGTCATCGACTGGGAGTTCGCCCACGTCGGCGACCGCCACGAGGACCTCGCGTGGCCCACGCTGCGCGACTGGCGCTTCGAGTGCGACGCGCTCCCGGTGGGGGGCGTCGGCACCCTCGACGATTTTCTCGCGGGCTACGCCGAGGCGGGCGGCGCGCCCGTCGATCGCCGCGCGATGGAGTGGTACGCGGTGATGGGCAACCTCCGCTGGTCGGTGATGTGCCACGCGCAGGCCGAGCGGCACCTCTCGGGCAAGGACCGCAGCGTCGAGCTCGCGAGCCTCGGCCGCAAATCCGCCGAGATCGACTGGGAGATCATCCACCTCATCGACGCGCACGCGCGCGAGGCGACGCCGTGAAGAACATCCCCTCGCTCCGGCCCACGGCCGCGGAGCTCATCGAGGCCGCGCGCGAGCACCTCACCGCGAAGGTCATCCCCGCGATCACCGACCCGCGGCTTCGATTTCAGACCCTCGTCGCGGCGCACGTGCTGGGCGTGGTCGAGCGCGAGCTCGCCGCGGGGCGCGCGCCCCTCGAGCATGTGCGCGCCGACGCGCACGCGCTGCCCGGCCACCCCGACGACGACGCCGCGCTGTGCGCGCTCATCCGCGGCGGGGCGTTCGATGGCGTCACCGAGTCCGCGGCGCTGCGCGCGCACCTGCGCATGCGCACGGAGCTCGCGCTGATGGCGTGGAGCCCGCCCTTCCTGCGCCGCGTTCGGGGCGCGTGATCGAGCCCTCGAGGCGCGCCACGCCGCGCGGCGCGCGGGCATCGACGCGGTCGTGTGCCCCGCATGCTACGCACGAGCTGGCGCACCGGAGCGTCGAGTGACCGACGGTGCGTCACCTCTGCGAAGACTGCGCGCCACCATCGTGCAATCGCGCGCGGAATGTGGCACGAAACACCACGGCCCGGGTTGAATCCGCGCGCCCACCCGCGCAGTCTGCCCTGCGGGGGATCGAACCACAGATGCACTCGGACACTGCGAGCATGCGTACGGACCTGCAGCGCGCATCGGCCGCCTTCGCGGCGTGCCTCGCGGCGTGCATGATGACGGGGTTCGCCTACGGACTCCACGCGCCGCCGGGCCTGCTCTTCGAACACTCGTGGCGCCTCGGCGGACTGCTCGCCGTGCCCGGCCTCGTGATGGGCGTCGCCGCGGGCGTCGCCGCGCTGGCCGCGCCGCGCATCGCG
>JBDHVF010000679.1:0-4877 GCA_039809605.1 Polyangiales bacterium
AGGGCGGGGGGTGAGGGTATGCAGGCTACTCCCGGGCACCCCCTCCCGCTCCCGCGGGAGGGGGACGGGGGGAGGGCTCACCTGAGCTTCAGGTTCGAGAGCGCGATCAGCGCGAGCATGATCGAGATGATCCAGAAGCGCACGATCACCTTCGGCTCGGCCCAGCCCTTCTTCTCGAAGTGGTGGTGGATCGGCGCCATGAGGAAGATCCTCCGCCCCGTGCCGTAGCGCCGCTTCGTGTACTGGAAGTACGTCGTCTGGATCATCACCGACACGGTCTCGACCACGAACACGCCGCCGAGCAGCGCCGAGAGGAGCTCGTTCTTGGTGACGAGCGCCAGCATCCCGAGCGAGCCGCCGAGGGCGAGCGCGCCCACGTCTCCCATGAACACCGACGCGGGGTACGTGTTGTACCAGAGGAACCCCACGCCGCTGCCCAGCATGGCGCCGCAGAGCACCGTGAGCTCCCCGATCGAGCGGATGGGCGGGATGTCGAGGTAGCGCGCGATGTCGAACGAGCCCAGCGTCAGGCCCGTGATGTACGCGAAGATGAGGTACGTGGTGGCGTTGATGAGCACCGGGCCGATGGCAAGGCCGTCGAGGCCGTCGGTGAGGTTCACCGCGTTCGAGGTGCCCACCACCAGAAAGATCCCGAAGGGGATGTACACCCAGACCGGCAGCAGGAGCGCGTGGCGGTACGCGCGAAAGGGCAGCGCGAGGTGGTCGCGGTGCTCGATCCAGTCGGCCGGCAGGAACGACCCCTTGCCGAGGAAGAGGTAGCCCACCACGAGGGCGGCCACGAGCGTCTGCCCGATGAGCTTGTAGCGCCCCGCGAGGCCGCCCGAGTTCTTCTTCTTGATCTTCAGGTAGTCGTCGAGAAAGCCCACGATGCCGTAACACACCGTCACGATCAGCGTGAGCCACACGAAGCTGTTGTGCGGATCGGCCCACAGCACCGTGGGCACCACCAGCGTGAAGAGGATCAGCGAGCCCCCCATGGTGGGCGTGCCGCGCTTCGAGAGGTGCGACTGCGGGCCGTCGTCGCGTACCACCTGGCCGATCTGCTTCTCCTGAAGCCTTCGGATGAACCACGGCCCCAGCGCGAACGACATCACCATCGCGGTGAGCGTCGCCATGATCGTGCGGAACGGGATGTACCGCAGCACGTTCAGCCACGACAGGTACGGCGACGCGCCGCGCAGCGGGTAGAGCAGGAGGTAGATCACGCCCGAACCTCCGCGAGGGCGTCGACGCAGCGCTCCATGCGCATGCCGCGCGAGCCCTTCACGAGCACCAGGTCGCGCGGGCGCACCGCCGCGCACAGCCTCTCGGCCCCCTCGATCGAGCTCTTCGCGCGGTGCACCTCGACGCCTCGCCTCTCCGCGCGATCGGCCGCGGCGGTCATCTCCGCGCCCACCGCGACGAAGACCGACGCGCCCGACTCGGCCACGAGGTCACCCGCGCGCGCGTGCTCCTCGGCGCTGAGAGGACCGAGCTCGAGCATGTCTCCGAGGGCCACGACGAGCCGTGACCCGTGGGCCTCGGCGAGCTCGCGCGCCGCGTCGAGGGCCGCGCGCAGCGCCCGCGGGCTGGCGTTGTACGTATCGTCGAGCACCCGCGTGCCCGACGGAAGCTCCCGCAGCACGAGCCTGCCCGGCGCGGCGCGCACGTCTCCGATCGCGCGTGCCGCCGCGCGCAGCGCCTCGGCGTCGACGCCCGTGGCGGCCGTCGCGCAGAGCGCCGCGGCGATGTTGGTCGCCGCCGCGGGCCCGAGGAGCGGGCTCTCGACCGTGAGCTCACCCGCCCCGACGCACAGCGCGGGAGAGACCGCGTAGCGCAGCCTCGCGCGGCCGTCGGGGAGCAGCGCGCGCCCCACGAGGCGCACGTGCGCCCCCTCGGACACGCCGAACAGCCAGCGAGAGACGTTCGCGGCGGCGCGGTCCATTCGCGCGCGAGAGAGCGGCTCGTCGGCGTTTCCGACGACGGCGCGGGAGGCGAACGCGAAGAGCGATCCCTCTTCGTCGGCCACGGCTTCGACGGTGCCGAGCCCCTCGGTGTGCGCGGCGTCGGCGTTCATGCACATCGCCACGTCGGGGCGGACCATGTCTCCGATGCGAGCGATCTCACCGGGCGCGTTGCTGCCGCACTCGATCACCGCCGACGCGTGGTCGAGCGAGAGCCCGAGCAGCGTGAGGGGAGCGCCCACGAGGTTGTTGAGGTTGCCCGCGGTGGCGTGACAGCGGCCCTTCGTGGCGGCGGCCATGGCGGCTGCCGTGAGCTCCTTGGTGGTGGTCTTGCCGACGGCGCCGCTGATGGCGACCACGGGGATGCCCACGCCCCTGGCCGCCAGCGCCTTGCGTCGCACCGCCAGCGCGTGCTCTCGCGCGAGGCGCCCGAGGGCCGCGAGCGTGTCGTCGACCTCGACGCACGAGACCCCGTCGGGCACCTTCGCCCCGGCACGTACGAGCACGGCGCGCGCGCCGGCCTTCACGGCCGCGTCGAGGTGGTCGTGGCCGTCGAAGCGCTCGCCGCGCAGCGCGACGAAGAGGGCGCCGGGGTGCATCGCGCGCGTGTCGGTGCACACGCCCGCGACGCGCACCGCGGGATCGCCGCGCACCGCTCCCCCCGTGTGCCGCGCGACCTCTTCGAGCGTGAACGGGACCTCGATGCGGGGGAGCGCCGTCGCCATACGCGCCGGTCGATACAACAGTCCGCGGCGGGACGCGAGATTGGCGCAAGCGCAAGCGACCGGTGGCGTGCCGTCACCGCGCGGCGAGCCGCTCGCGCACGCGCGCGACGAGCGCGTCGAGCGTGTCGACGTGCGGCACGCCGTAGCGTGCGCAGACCGCGCGCACGTTGCCGCGGCGGTGATAGCCCGGCGGGCACCCGACGACGAGCTTGCCTCCGCGCGCGTGCAGCCCGAGCTCGAGGAGCGACACGGGCGCGGCGCTCCCCGCGGGCAGCCAGCAGGCGACGACGTCGGCGCGGTCGAGCGCGTCGAGCTCCCACGCGACCTGCGCGGCGAAGCGGGGGTCGTCGAGGTCCTGGCCCCAGGTGGCGTCCCACGCGTCGCGGCGGGGGTTGAGCGCGGTGCCGGGCAGGTCGTCGAGCGCGCGCACGACGAGGTCCTGCCAGCGCTCGGCGCGGTCCATGTCGATGGCGCCCGCGAGAAAGACCGACGGGGGGTCGAACACGAGCTCGGCGGGTGGTTTGAGGCAGCGCATGGGCGCGGAGGATCCCATGGGCGCGGGCGCTCCGCGACGCTCGACCATCGCCTCACCCACTGGCGCAGTGGGTCACCCGATGCTCGACCATCGCCTCACCGACTGCGCCAGTCTCACCCCCGACGCTCGACCATCGCCTCACCGACTGCGCCAGTCTCACCCCCGACGCTCGACCATCGCCTCACCGACTGCGCCAGTGAAGTGACCGACGCTCGACCATCCCCCACGCCCGATCGCCACGGGAACGCTCGACCATCCCCCGCGCCGCTCAAGGTCCGCGACGCGGCGACCGTTGACCAGAGCAGGTTGGGGGCGACGCCCCGGAAAGGAGAGTGCGGTGATGAAGCAGCGCAAGAAGAGGCCCGCGACCGTGAAGCGCGCGGCGCGTGGCACGACGCCGCCCGGCCCCGTGGCCGAGCAGCACGTCGCCGAGCAGGCTGCCGAGCAGAGCGTGACGGAGGGTCCGGCCCCCGTCACGAGCCTCGTGGCCAGCTACGGGGCGTGCGTGGCCGAGGCCCGCGCGATCGCGGCGAACGAGGTCGTGACCTTCAATGGCAACGCGGTGGTGGTGTTCCACAACGCGCGCGCCGGGGTCATGGCCGTGACGGCCGAGCGCGCCCGCATCGAGTCGGACCCCGACGCGCCGAAGGTCGACTTCGTGCGCGTCGAGTCGACGGTGCAGGCGGCCGAGGCCCTGGTGTACGCCGCGCGCCTCGCGTCGAACGTGGTCGCCGCGAAGACCGAGGTGCAGGCGAAGGTCGCGGAGGTCTTCGATCTGCGCGACGTGCTGCTCTCGAGCGCCGTCGCCGCGGTCAAGGCGAAGCTCGTGTCGCCCGACGAAGCCGCGAAGATCAAGAAGGTGCAGGAGGGCAAAGGGCCCATCGACGCCGCGCAGGACTGCGTCGACCTCGCGGTGTGGTTCCGCCACAACGCGGTCGCGCTGCGCAGCAAGACGGCCGTCACCGCGGAGCAGGTCGCGCGCGCCGAGGCGCTCGGCTCCGAGGTGCTGCACCTGCTCTCGCCCGCGGGCGTGACCGCCGCCACGCTGTCGCCCGACGCCGCCGCCGAGGCCGCCGAGATGCGCGACCGCATGGCCGCCGTGCTCGCGCGCCGCCACGGCTACGTCGGCCGCGTCGGGGGGTGGCTCTGGGGGCTCGACGTCGCCAGCCACGTCCCGCCGCTGCGCTCGCGTAGCGTCTCGTCGAGCGCGTCGAGCGAGCCCGCCCCCACGCCGCCCGCCCCGCCCGTCACGCCGAGCTGAACGAGCCACGCGCAGTCCTGCCGCGCCCCTGAGGGCGCCCCCGTCGACAGGCCCCCGCCCCCCGCCCCCATAGGCGCCGAAATGGGGCGCGAAACGGCTTGTAGGAAGGCGCCCAGCGCCCGCCGGGGTTCGGGGGCGTCAGCCCCGCTCACCCCGGGCTACCGAATGCAGTCGCCCCGTTGGGGGCTCCAGAACGTTGGCGCGCACCGCGCGCTGCGCCGTTCCATCGGGTACGCATCGTGAGTTCGAGCGCCCACGCGGCGCCGAACGCGATGAGACTCCGGCGTGGACTGAGCGAGAGAATCTTCGCGAGCCTCGCCAGCGCGCGGTGCGCGCCAACGTTCTGGAGCCCCCGACGGGGCGACTGCATTCGGTAGCCCGGGGTGAGCGGG
>JBDHVF010000680.1:0-4872 GCA_039809605.1 Polyangiales bacterium
CCGCCGCGGAGTGGGCCCGCCTCGCCACCGCGGCAGGGACGCAGGCCGTCGAGCTCACGGTCTACACCGCGCTTTACACGAACAACCAGATCAGCACGGGCAACGGCCCCTTCGTGCAGTCCGCGCCGCGCCGCTTCACCCTCGCGCGCTGACCGCGCGTCTCGCGCCCACGAGCAGGAGCCCCGCGAGCCCCGCGATCGAGGCGACCGCGAGGCGAGGAGCGAGCCCCGACCACGTCAGGTTCGCGGCGGTCGCGACGCCCCCGAGGAGGGTGACCCCGACCAGGATCGCGGTGACCTTCAGGATCTCGAAGGGAGTGCTCGTACTGGGAATCGCTGAATGTGCGGTCAGGGATGCTGGTCTGGAGGCTCCCCACCGGCCGCTTCGGTCGGGGGGGCCTCGGGCGCGGCCGTCGGGGTACCCGCGTCGGGCGCGGCCACCTGCTCGTTACGGTAGACGAACGCGTAGGCGGTGGGCAGCACGAAGAGCGTGAGGAAGGTCGCGGTGAGGAGCCCGCCGATCACCACGGTGGCGAGCGGGCGCTGCACCTCGGCGCCCGCCGTGGTCGAGAGCGCCATGGGCAGAAAGCCGAGCGCGGCCACGGTGGCCGTCATCACCACGGCGCGCATGCGGCTCTCGGCCGCGAGGTGCGCGGCCTTGAGCGCCTTGTGCCCCGCGGCGCGGAGCTTCTTCACCGTGGAGAGCAGCACCACGCCGTTCAGGACCGCGATGCCGAAGAGCGCGATGAACCCGATGCCCGCGCTGATGGAGAAGGGCATCGATCGCAGGCGCAGGAGGAGCACGCCCCCCACGGCCGCGAAGGGCACGTTGAGGAAGATCAGCAGCGCCGGCTTGAGCTCGCCGAAGGCCATGTAGAGCAGGATGAAGATGAGCCCGAGGGCGAGGGGAACGGCGAGGGCGAGGCGCGCGCTCGCCTCCTTGAGGGTTTCGAACTGGCCGCCCCAGTGCACGGTGTAGCCGGGCGGCATGGGCGCCTGGGCGGCGACGCGCGCCTGCGCGTCGCGCACGAACGACGCGAGGTCGCGGCCGCGGACGTTGGTCTCGACGATCGTGCGCCGACGCACCGCCTCGCGGCTCACGCTCGCGGGCGAGTCGATGACGCGCACGCTCGCGATCTGCCCGAGCGGCACGAGCGGTCCGTCGCCGCCGCTCACGGGGAGCCGCCGGATCTGGTCGACGTCGTCGCGCAGGCCTGCGGGCACGCGCACCTGGAGGCGAAAGCGGCGCTCGCCCTCGTAGATCTCGCCCACGCCGCGGCCGCCCAGGGCCTCGATGGCGTCGAGCGCGTCGCGCACCGAGACGTTGTAGCGCCCGGCCGCGAGGCGGTCGATGGTGACCTCGAGCGTCGGCAGGCCCGCGAGTTGTTCGCCGCGCACGTCGGCCGAGCCCGGCACCTCGCGCACCGCGCGCTGCACCTCGAGGCTCAGGCGTTCGAGGGTGGCGAGGTCGTCGCCATAGAGGGTGATCGCCACGTCGGAGCGCGAGCCGCTGATGAGCTCGGCCATGCGAAGCTCGATGGGCTGCGAGAACGAGAAGCCCATGCCGGGCAGGGCCTCGGAGAGGCGCGCGGAGATGCGCTCGACGAGCTCCTCGCGCGAGTGCGCGGTGCGCCACTCGCTCGGCGGTTTGAGCTGGACGAGGACGTCCGAGAGCTCGACGCCCATGGGGTCGGTCGCGATCTCGGCACGGCCGGTCTTCGACACCACCGTACGTACTTCTGGGAACTCCCGCAGCACCCGCTCGAAGCGGGTGGCGCCCGCGATGCTCTCCTCGAGCGAGACGCTCGGCAGCCGCACGATCTGGATCGCCAGAGCGCCCTCGTCGAGGCGGGGGACGAACTCCGCTCCCATCGTCGAGGCGAGCAGGCCCGAGAGCGCTAGGAGCGCCATCGCGAGGGCAATCACCGTGCGGGGCCGTCCCATCGTGACCCCGAGCAGGTGAGGGTAGACCCGGTGGAGCAGGCGCACGAGGAAGGGCTCGCGCTCTTCGGTGTGCTGGCGCATGAGCGAGGCCACGAGCACGGGCACGAAGGTGAGAGACGCGATGAAGGCCCCGAGCAGCGCGAAGAGCACCGTGAGGGCCATGGGCTTGAACATCTTTCCCTCGACGCCCGCGAGCGTGAGGATGGGGACGTACACCAGCACGATGATCGCCTCGCCGAAGAGGGCCGCGCGGCGGACGTCGAGCGTCGACGAGAGCACCACGTGGGCGGCCTCGGCGTAACTCAGTGGCTTGCGCCCCTGCGCCGCCAGGGCCATGTGCACCACGGCGTTCTCGACCACGATGATGGAGCCGTCGACCACGATGCCGAAGTCGACGGCGCCCAGGCTCATGAGGTTGCCGCTGAGCCCGAGCGCCTGCATGGCCGTGAAGGCCACGAGCATCGCGAAGGGGATGGCCGCGGCGACGATGAGCCCGCCGCGCAGGCTGCCGAGCATGAGGAAGAGCACCGCGATGACGAAGAGCGCCCCCTCGGCGAGGTTCTTCGCCACCGTGTGGATGGTGCGGTTGACGAGCTCGGCGCGATCGTAGAAGACGTCGATGCGCACGCCCTCGGGGAGCGACGGCGAGACCTGGTGGACCCGGGCCTTGACGTTCTCGACGACCTCGCGGCCGTTGGCGCCCACGAGCATCATCACGGTGCCCGTCACGGCCTCGCCGCGGCCGTCGCGCGTCGCGGCGCCCTGGCGGATCATGGGTGCGAGGTGCACGCGGGCCACGTCGCGCACCCGCAGCGGCACGCCCTCGGCGCGCGTGGTGATGAGCACGTCGCCGACCTCGTCGAGGCTCTGGATGCGCCCCTCGCCGCGCACCAGGAGCTGCTCGCCCGAGCGCGTGAGGTAGCCGCCGCCGGCCGTGGCGTTGTTGCGCTCGAGCGCCTCGAAGAGGTCGTTGAGCGAGACGCCCACCGCGCGCAGCCGCTCGGGCAGCACCTCGACCTCGTAGGTCTTGAGCTCGCCGCCCATGGCGTTGACCTCGACCACGCCCGGCACCGCGCGCAATTCGAAGGCGATGAACCAGTCGAGCAGCGAGCGCAGCTCCATGGGCGTGTGGCAGCGCTCGGTGTCGGGCTGCCCTCGGGCGCACATGCGATCGCTGCGCACCTCGAACTGAAAGATCTCTCCCAGGCCCGTGCTCATGGGGCCCAGGTCGGGGGACACGGAGGGGGGGAGCCGGTCGCGCGCCTGGGCGAGCCGCTCGAACACGAGCTGCCGGGCGCGCAGGAGGTCGGTGCCCTCTTCGAAGACCACCGTCACGGCCGACAGGCCGAAGCGCGAGACGCTGCGGATCTGCGTCACGCCGGGCAGGCCGCTCATCGACGACTCGATGGGGAAGGTGATCATGCGCTCGACGTCGATCGGGCCGAGCGCCGGGGCCTTGGTGAGCACCTGCACCTGCACGTTGGTGATGTCGGGCACCGCGTCGATCGGGAGCGAGAGCATGTTGCGTACGCCGATCACGGCGACGACCGCGACGAACGCGAACACCAGGAGCCGCCACCGGAGGCAGAAGTCGACGATCCATTTCATGGCGGTCGCTACTCCTCACCCTGGAGTTCTTCGCTCTTGAGCGCGCTCTTGAGGGTGAACGCGCCGCTCACGGCCACGGCCGCGCCCTCGGCGAGCCCCGCGGTGACTTCGAAGTAGCCCCCCGCCCGGCGCCCGATCTGCACGGGCTGCGGGCGGAAGCTGCCCGCCTGGGGGCCGGGCACGAACACCACGGTGCGCCCGTCGAGGGTGGCGATCGCGTCGACGGGGACCGTGACGGGGCGCTCGTCAGGCGCGCCGCCCGTGAGCTCGATGCTGCCGAAGAGGCCCGTGCGCAGGCGCGCGTCGACGCGGTCCAGCGAGACGCGGACGGGCAGCGCGCGCGTCCGCTCGTCGAGCGAGGGCGCCAGGTAGGTGACGCGGCCGTGGAACACCTCGTCGGGGAACGCGTGCAGTCGCACGACCGCCACCGCGCCGGCCTGCACGCGCGCGAGGTCGAGCTCGGGCACGTTGCCGCGCACCCACACCCGGCTCGCGTCGGTCACCTCGAACGCGGGCTCGTCGGTCGTCGCGTTCTCGCCGAGGGTGGCGTGCATCGCCACGATCACGCCGTCGATGGGCGAGGTGAGGCGGATCTCGCCCCCGGCGCCGGACCCGAAGACCGCGAGCTGCTGCTGGAGCCCGATGACCTCGGCGCGCAGGTCTCCGACCTGGGCCTCGGCCTCGATGAGCGCCCGCTGCGCGCCGATGCCTTCGCTCGAGAGCGTGCGCTGCCGCTGGAGCGCGCTCTGGGCGGCGGCGAGCCGGGCGCGCGCCTGGTTGAGCCGAGCGCGCGCCGCCGACACGTCGCTCGACGCGAGGACCGCGAGGAGGTCGCCGCGGCGCACGTTGGCCCCGAGGGAGGTCGCGATGCGCGTGAAGCGCCCGGGCACCAGGGGCGCGACGTGCGCCGTGCTGCTCGGGTCGAACTGCACCTCGGCGGGGATCGACGCGCCGCCCGACATCGCGCGCCGCTCGGCGCGCCCGACCCGGATGCCCGCGTACCGCTGGGCCTCCTCGCTCAGGCGCACCTCCTCGACGCGCTCGGCGCTAGCCTCGGGGTGCTCCGCCGCGGGAGGTTGCGGCGCCACGGACTTCGGATGGCAACCCGCCGCGAGCGCGAGGGCCAGCAGGGCGTGGGGTTTCACGGGCGTTCTCCTTCGGGGTGCTCGTCGCGCCAGAGGTCGACGCCGACCAGGCGCTCGAGCGCCGCCATGGCGACGAAGTAGTCGAGCTGCGCGGCGAGCGCGTCGCTCTGGATGCGCAGGAAGCGCTCGCGCCCGATCGAGAGCGCGAGGATGTCGATCTCGCCGACCTCGAACGA
>JBDHVF010000681.1:0-4871 GCA_039809605.1 Polyangiales bacterium
GGGGCTCCGCGAAGGCGCGCCGCTGCGCGAGTGGGCGACACGTCGCACACGCGAAAGCGGCCAGATTGACCTGCGGTACGAGGCGCTCAAACCGAGCCCATGGAGCGGCGCCGAACTCCGGCGCGGGCGCGGCATGCCAGACTCGTCAGTCCCCCACTCGAACGCTCGCCCGTGGGCACTGGGAACCGTTGGGTGTCATGGCGCTCGCGCGACGCGTCGGTGGCCGCGCGGGCGACGCGGTGTCGTTCGGCCCCGCGCGATGAGGTACACCACGGGGCGCATGACTGACCCCGTGAAGGTCCACCTCGTCGACGGCACCTACGAGCTCTTTCGCGCGCACTTCGGCGCGCCGTCGATGACCGCGCCCGACGGGCGCGAGGTCGGCGCCGCGCGCGGGCTCCTGCGCTCGCTCGTGGCGTGGCTGCGCGGGGGAAAGATCACGCACGTCGGGGTCGCGTTCGACCACGTGGTCGAGTCGTTTCGCAACGGCCTCTTCGCGGGCTACAAGACCGGCGACGGGGTCGACGTGAAGCTCCTGGCGCAGTTTCCGCTCGCCGAGGCGTGCACGCGGGCGCTGGGGCTGGTGACGTGGCCGATGGTGGAGTTCGAGGCCGACGACGCGCTCGCCACGGCCGCCGCGCGCCTCGCGGCCGACCCCTCGGTGGCGCAGGTGCTCGTGTGCTCGCCCGACAAGGACCTCGCCCAGTGCGTGCGCGACGATCGGGTGGTGTGCCTCGACCGCGCGCGCGACCGCGTGCTCGACGAGGCGGGAGTGGTCGAGAAGTTCGGCGTCGCGCCGCGCTCGATCCCCGACTGGCTCGCGCTCGTGGGAGACCCCCAGGACGGCATCCCCGGCGTGCCGAAGTGGGGCGCGAAGTCGGCCGCCGCCGTGCTCGCGCGCTACGGCCGCGTCGACGCCATCCCCGACGACGCCGCCGCGTGGGACGTGCCCGTGCGCGGCGCGCCCGCGCTCGCCGCGTCGCTCGCCTCCCGCCGCGCCGAGGCGTCGCTCTACCGCACGCTCGCGACGCTGCGCGACGACGTACCCCTCGCCGAGACGCTCGACGACCTGCGCTGGCGCGGCGCCGACCGCGAGGCCCTCGGGCGCCTGTGCGACGAGCTCGGCGAGCGCGCCGTGATGGACCGCGTCCCCCGCTGGGCGTGACGGACGCTCCCACCGCTCGACTGGGACTTCGAAGTCGCAGCAGGAGCACTCGAATGCTTCCGCTGGGACTTCGAAGTCCCAGAAGAAGCACTCGAATGCTTCGCCGACGACTTTCAAGTCGCCGAGGGAGCACTCGAATGCTTCGCCGACGACTTTCAAGTCGCCGAGGGAGCACTCGAATGCTTCTTCTGGGACTTCGAAGTCGCAGGCACGAGCACTCGAATGCTTCGCGGGGAGCTTCTACTTCGTGGACGGGGCGCGGGGTGGCGCCGCGCATCGGTGCGCGTCGCTCCGCGCGAACCGCGGGCGTATCCTCCGCCCGCGATGGCGCGCCACTTCAACACCGCCGGCCCCTGCAACCCCGAGATCCACTACATGCTGCCGCCGGAGCGGCGACTGCCGGGCGTTCGTGACGTCGTCGACCAGCAGGCGTACTTCGTCGTGCACGCCCCGCGGCAGGTGGGCAAGACCACGTCGCTCCTCGCGCTGGCGCAGGCGCTGACGGCCGAGGGACGCTACGCCGCCGTGCTGGTCTCGATGGAGGTGGGCGCGGCCTTCCCGGACGACGTCGGCGCCGCCGAGGACGCCATGCTGGAGGGCTGGAGAAGCCGTGCGAGGGCGTGGCTGCCCGAGGCGCTCCAGCCGCCGCCCTGGCCCGTCGCCTCCGCCGGGTCTCGCATCGGCGCGGCGCTGGAGGCGTGGTCGCTGGCATGCCCCCGCCCGCTGGTGGTGTTCCTCGACGAGATCGACGCCCTGCGTGACCACGTGCTGGTGTCGGTGCTCCGGCAGCTCCGCCAGGGGCACGCCAACCGGCCGCGGGCGTTCCCGTGGTCGCTGGCGCTCGTGGGGCTGCGCGACGTGCGCGACTACAAGGTGGCCTCTGGCGGCAGCGACCGGCTCTACACGTCGTCGCCGTTCAACATCAAGGTCGAGTCGCTCACGATGCGCGACTTCACCGAGGCCGAGGTGGCGGAGCTCTACGCCCAGCACACGACCGAGACCGGGCAGCGCTTCGAGCCCGCCGCGGTCGCGCGCGCGTTCGAGCTCACGCGGGGGCAGCCCTGGCTCGTCAACGCCCTCGCGCGGCAGCTCGTGCAGGTGCTCGTGCGCGACCGCGCCGTGGCCATCTCCCGCGACGACGTCGACCGCGCCCGCGACCTGCTCATCGAGCGCCAGGACACCCACCTCGACAGCCTCGCCGAACGGCTGCGCGAGCCCCGCGTACGCGCGGTGATCGAGCCGATGCTCACCGGCGACGTGATCCCGCCGCTGCCGCCCGACGACCTGCGCTTCGTCAAAGACCTGGGCCTCGTGCGAGAGAGGGCCGACGGCGTCATCGAGGTGGCCAACCCCATCTACCGCGAGATCGTCGCGCGCGACCTCGCGTCGCCGCTGCGCACCGCGGTGCCCCAGATGGAGCCCACGTGGCTGCGAGCAGACGGGGGCCTCGACGCCGACGGGCTGCTGGAGGCGTTCCTCGGGTTCTGGAGGCAGCATGGCGAGGCGCTGCTGAAGAGCACGCCGTACAGCGAGGCCGCGCCGCACCTCGTGCTGATGGCCTTCCTTCACCGGGTCGTCAACGGAGGCGGAAGGATCGATCGGGAGTACGCCGCAGGCGCCGGGCGCCTCGACCTGCGCGTGGAGTTCCGCGGGAGCGTCCTCGGCATCGAGGTGAAGACATGGAAGGACTCCGACAAGGTGAAGGACCCCGTGCCCGCGGGGCTGGCGCAGCTCGATGCGTACCTCGCGCGCATCGGCGCGGAGGTCGGGTGGCTGGTGCTGTTCGATCAGCGCAAGGGACAGCCCGAGCTGGCCGAGCGGACGAGCATCCAGCGGGTCACGGGCGCGAGCGGGCGCGGAGTGACGGTCGTGAGGTTGTAAGAGGTCCCCCGTGGCTACGCCCCCTCGCCCGGCGCCCGCGCCGTCAGCGCGAGCGCGTGGATCGCCCCCTTCATCTCCCCTTCGAGCGCCGCGTACACCATGCGGTGCCGCTCCACGGGGCTCCTGCCCGCGAAGGCCGCGGAGGTGATCGTGACCCGGTAGTGCCCGCCCCCGCCCGCGGCGCCCGCGTGGCCCGCGTGCAGGTGGCTGTCATCTTCGATGCGCAGCGCCTCGGGGTGCAACGCGCTGCGCAGCGCGCGCTCGATGCGTTCGACCGTCGTCATGGCGATCTGTCTACCACCGTTTGACGCGGCGCATTCGCGCGGCCTCGCGCCCGGAGCGGTTGTGCCGCCGCGCTCGAAACGTTTATCCTGCCCGGAGACGGACGGCGACCGGCGCTCCTCAGCGCCGCCAAGGAGACCACTCCGCATGCGATGTTCCTTCCTGATGCCCGGTGTTCTTGCCCTCGCGGCCACGGCGGCCTGCGCGGGCGGCGATCCCCCGGTCGGCTCCGACTACGACGCCACCTCGCAGGGCGACGCGACCGACGAGGACGTCACCCAGCCGACCGACACGCCCGTCGACGCACCCGCGGACGCCACGGACGCGGCGGACGCCGCCGACGCCGACGCGGGGCGCACGTGCATGAGCAACGACGACTGCACGGCCGCGGACCTCTGCACCAACGCGCAGATCTGCCGCAACAACCGCTGCATCACCATCGGCGGCGCGGCCAACTGTGACGACGGCATCGCGTGCACCAACGACCGCTGCGACGCGGCCATGGGGCGCTGCGTGCACGAGGCCGACGACGCGCGCTGCCCGAGCGGCAACTTCTGCGACCGCACGGCCATCACGGGCGGCTGCGTGCGCGAGCTGCCCTGCGAGATCGGCGACCGCTCGTGCGAGCGCCTCACGGGCGACCCCTGCACGGGCACCTGGAGCTGCGACCCCGCGCGCCTGCGCTGCGTGCGGAGCATGCCGTACAACTGCGACGACTCGGACATGTGCACGACGGACATGTGCGCGCTCGCGGGCACCGCCCCGATGTGCACGCACTCGGGCCCCGACTACATGACCGACGTGATGAACTGCGGCGGCTGCGGCCGCGCGTGCCGCATGGACCTGCCCCACGTCACGCCCGCGTGCGCGATGGGCATGTGCAGCCTCACGTGCGCCATGGGCTACGTCGACGTGAACCACGACCTCACGTCGCCGATGAGCGACGGGTGCGAGTGCAACTCGGCCGACGCCGACGAGCCCGACCTGATGTTCCGCGACACCAACTGCGACGGCATCGACGGCGACGCCGACCGCGCGATCTTCGTCTCGCCGCGCGGCGCCGACTCGAACCCCGGCACGCGCGAGCGGCCCAAGCAGACCATGGCCGCGGCCATCGACGCCGCGCGCATGGCGATGAAGTCGGTCTACGCCGCGTCGGGCACGTACATGGGCTCGGTCACGCTCCAGTCGGGCGTGAGCATCTACGGCGGCTACGACGACACGCGCATGTGGTCGCGCTCGCGCTCGAACACCACCACCATCCGCGGCGGCACGACGGCGGTGCTCGCGCAGTCGCTCTCGGCGCCCACCACCCTGCAGCTCCTCACCATCGCCGCGTCGGCGGGCGCCATGCCCGGCGAGAGTTCCTTCGGCGTGCGCGTGGTGAACACCTCGGCGCTGCTCACGGTGACCGCGTGCAACGTCACCGCGGGCAACGGAGGCAACGGCTCCGCGGGCACCAACGGCGCCGCGGGCTCGGCGGGCGGCGCGGGCTCGGCGGGCGGCACGCCCGACGCGGGCGGCGGGGGGTCGTCGCCGTGCG
>JBDHVF010000682.1:0-4869 GCA_039809605.1 Polyangiales bacterium
CGCGCGACGACCGCACGCACACCGAGGTGCAGGGCTGGCTCCGCGACCTCGGCCTCGCGCTCGGCTACGCCGTGTGGATCGCGGCCAACGACCGCTCGCGCAGCTACGCCGGCGGCAGCCTCGGCGACCGCTGCCTCGACGCGCTCCCCTCCCTCGTAGCCGCCTCGCCTGGCGCCGACGCGGTGCGACTGATCGACGTGCTCTGGGTCGACAAGGTCGGCGACGACGTCGTCGCGGCGTTCGAAGTCGAGCATTCCACCAGCATCTACTCGGGCATCGTGCGCATGCTCGACCTGGCGCTCGGCGTGCCGGGCAGCGCCGCGCAGGGGCTGTTCCTCGTCGCGCCCGACGACCGCGAGAAGGAGGTGCGAGACCAGCTCCGGCGGCCCGCCTTCCGCGACGTCGCGCGGCTCCGCGTGCGGTACCTCCCCTACAGCGAGCTCGACAGGCACCGCGAGGCCATGGCGCGCTTCGGCACCGGGATGAAGGCCGTCGAGGCCGTCGCGCGCGACCTCACGTGATCGAGCGCTCCCGTCGCGCTCATTCATCGTCTTCCTCGTCGCGAGCGGCGCGCGGCCTTCCGGGCTCGGGGTTGTCGTCGCGCCACGCCTCCGCGCGGAGCCCGTGGCGGCGCAGCAGGCGGTGGAAGCTCTCGCGCTCGATGCCCGCCTTCGCGGCCGCGGCGGTCACGTTGCCCTGGTGCTCGGCGAGCAGCGCCTCGAGGTAGCGCCGCGCGGCCTCGTCGCGCGCGGCGTCGACGGCCTCGCGGTAGGTCATCTCCGCGATCGACCGGCCGCCCTTCGAGAGCGCGTGGCCGCGCACCTCCGGGGGCATCGACGCCGCCGTGATCTGGTCGGACTCCTCGAGGATGGCAGCGCGCTCGATCACGCTCCGGAGCTCGCGCACGTTGCCCGGCCAGTCATGGGCCATGAGGGCCGCGAGCGCCTCGGGCGTGAACCCGCTCGGCCCCTTCGCGCCGAAGGTGGCCAGGAAGTGGTGCGCGAGCGCGGGGACGTCCTGCCGCCGTTCGCGCAGCGGAGGCAGTTGGAGGACGCACACGTTGAGGCGATACCAGAGGTCCTGCCGGAACGAGCCCTCGCGCACCATCGCGGGCAGGTCGCGGTGCGTCGCGGCGATGAGCCGCACATCGACCTTGCGCTCCCGCGAGTCGCCCACGCGCCGCACGGCGCGCTCCTCGAGCACGCGCGTCAGCTTCGCCTGGAGGGGGAACCGCAGCTCGCCGATCTCGTCGAGGAAGAGCGTCGAGAGGTGAGCCTCCTCGAAGAGGCCCGCCCGGTCGTTGGCGGCGCCTGTGAACGCCCCGCGCACGTAGCCGAAGAGCTCGCTCTCGATCAGCGACAGCGGGATCGCCGCGCAGTTGACCGCGACCAGCGTCTTGCCCGCGCGCGCCGAGCGCGCGTGCAGCTCGCGCGCGACGAGCTCCTTGCCCGTGCCCGTCTCGCCCACCACGAGCACGGTCGCGTCGGTGGGCGCCACGCGCTCGATCATCCGGTAGAGGCCCTGCATGGGGGCGCTGCTCCCCAGCAGCCTCCCGAAGCCCTCGCGCGTGCCCCCCTCGGGCGCAGGCGCGGCCGCGCCCGAGAGGGACGCGTTCTGCCACACGGCGGTCTCGCGCAGCGCCCGCAGCACGAGGTTTCGCAGGTCGTCGGGGTCGAAGGGCTTGGTGACGTAGTCCCACGCCCCCTCTCGCATCGCCTGCACCGCCGTGGGCACCGTGCCGTAGGCCGTCATCAGGATGAACGGCGCGGCGTTCCCGCCCGCGCGCAACGCGCGCAGCACCTCGAGCCCGTCGCCGTCGGGCATCTTGAGGTCGCACACGACGACCGCCGGCGGGCGCGCCTGAATGGCGTGCAGCGCCTCCCTCACGCCGCGCGCGGTCACCACGCAGGCGTCGTTCCGCAGCACCTTCACCAGCAGCGAGAGGAAGTTGGGCTTGTCATCGACCACGAGCACGGTCAGCTTCATGGAGCGTCCTCCGTCCCCAGCGGGAGCGACACCTCGAAGGTGGTCCCGCCGCCCGCGCGATCCTCGGCGCGGATCTCCCCGCCGTGCGCGCGCACGATCCCCTGGCACACCGCGAGCCCGAGCCCGCTGCCGCCCGCGCGTGTCGTCGCGAACGGCTCGAAGAGCTGCCCTCGGATCTCGGGCGCGATGCCGGGCCCGCGATCCGACACCCACACGCGATACGTGTCACCCGTCCGGCGGCCGCGCAGCTCGATGGCGCCCTCGCCGCCCGCCTGCGCCGCGTTGCGCACGAGGTTGCTCACCACCTGACGCACCCGCAGCGGGTCGATCATCACGTCGCAGGGCACCATGTCCACGAGCACCTCCGCGCGCCCCAGCTCGCCGTTGGCCCGAAGGCGCTGCACCGCCTCGGACGCGAGCGCGGCGACCTCGACGCGCTCGGGCGCGAGCACCGGCGCGCGGGCCCAGGTGAGCAGGTCTTCGCAGATGCGCTGGCAGGCGAGCGCCTCTTCGTCGAGGATCTCGAGCTCGCGCCGGAGCGCGTCGTCGTGCGGCTCGCGCAGCATCGTCTTGAGGTAGCCGCGGATCACCCCGATGGGGTTGTTGATCTCGTGCGCGACGCCCGCGACCACGCGGCCGAGCACGGCCAGACGCTCCGCGCGCACGAGCTCGGCCTCACGGCTCGCGAGGCGGTCGAGCATGCGGTCGAAGGCGCGCGCGACGTCGCGGAGCTCGGGCACCGCGAGGTCGCCGACGCGGGCCGCGGTGTCGCCCCCGGTGACCTGCACCGCCACCGCGCGCAGCCTGCCGATGGGGCCGTCGATCGACCGCCAGATCGAGCGCGTCACGAGCAGGGCGAGCGCCGCGGCCACCGCCGACAGCGCCAGGGCGATCGCCGCAGCGAGCGCCGCGCGCCGCTCCGCCGCGGCCCTCGTCGCAGCGGCCCTTGCTTCGAAGAGCCTCCCGAGCTCGTCGGCCCTCTGGATCATGAGCACCACGTCGGACTCGACGCGGTCGTGCGCGGCCCGAACGGCCGCCCTGTCGCCCCGATCGACCGCGGGCAGGATGTCGTCGCGGAACGCGTGATCGACCCGGAGGCTCGACGCGACGATGGCGTGGAGGGCCGAGCGATCCGCGGGCAGCTCGCGCGCGAGCATGCGCGCCTCGACCCTGAAGTGCCCCGCCCACTCGCTGTGGTGCTGCACGTGGGAGCGGTCGCCGAGCACGATCGTGTGGACCTCGTGGATGTACTGCTCCCGCGCGTCGACCCCGAGCGCGCGCGCGCGACGCGCCAGCGCGCCGTCGCGATCGATGGCCGCGACCGCCACGGCGTACTGCCGTGCGACCAGCAGCGTCGTCGCCATGGTGGCAAGCACCAGCACGACCAGGAGCGCGAGCCCCCGCCCGAGGCGCGCGCGAAGCCCCCCCTCCCCTGTGACCATCCTGGCTACGGCGGCCAGCGCACGTGGAACCGATCCGGTCACAGTGCCTCCGTGGTCACGGGTTCAAGCCGCGCCGGGGTTCGCAGGACGGCAGCCCCCCGCGGACGGACCGGGACCGCGTTGATTCTCCGCGCGGACTGGCGGCGCTGACTGGCGTGCGCGGGCTTCATCTCGTCTGGGTCGCTCCGGCTCGCATGAGGTTCAGGGTCGCTCCTCCGCGAGACGTTACGCCGGAGCAAACCGCGCGCCTCGGAAGAACCCCTCCCGGTCATCGCCCGTGACCCGGCGGGTCTCACCGAGCGCGACGCCCCTCGCGCACGAGGTTGCGCAGGAGCCACGCGGCGCCGACCGCGTGCACCGCGGCGGCGATCAGGAGCAGCCAGCGTAGCGCCTCGGGCCCCGCTTCGAGCAGCGCGCCCGCGGCGAGGTTTCCTGCGGCCCAGGCGATCGACTGGGCGCACATCCTCCACGAGGCCATCGCCTCGGTGTCGCGAGGGTCCACCGCCGCGTGCAAGACGCCCGTCCACAGCGGCGTCGCGGTGGCCGCGCACGCGTACCGGAGCACGAGCGCCGGCCCCGCTTGCAGCGCCGTCGCCGCGACCGCGAGGCCCACGAGCGCCACGATCGTCCCGGCCTGGAGCGCTGCGAGCGTTCGCGCGCGCCCGAGCCTGCGCGTGATCGACGGCGCGGCGAGGTTGCCGAGGGTGCCCGCGAGCATCATCGCGCCGAAGTACCGGCCGATGCGATGCGGCTCCAGGCCGTGCACGACGTGGAGGTAGAGCTGGAGGAACGGCACCGCGAGCCCCGCCCCGAACTGGAGCAGCGCGTCGGGCGCGAGCAGCGCGACGACGCGTCCGGCGTCCTGCATGCGCAGCGCGCCGGAGCGCGGCGGCGACGGCTCGGCCTCGCGGAGCGACACGAGCGGCGCGAGCGCGACCGCCGTCGCCACGGCCCCCACGGCGAGCGCGATCCGGTGCCCCCCGAGCGCCGATCCGCTCGCGCGCGCCGCCGCACGCTGCATCTCTCCACCGAGCACCGCGCCGAGGAGCCCGGGCACGGTCTGCACGGCCATCATCTGGAGCCCGTACACCCGCACGCGGTCATCGTCGGCCACGCGGCGCGTGAGGAAGGGGCCCGACGACATCGTGAGGAGCTGGATCCCGCCGCCCGCGACCGCCGCACCGAGTACGAAGTGCCACGGCCGCGTCGCGACGACCTGGAGCGCGAAGCCCGACGCGTTGGCGATCACCCCCGCCCGCAGCGCGTGCACGACGGGCACTCGGGGCAGCAGCCACAGGCCCGCCGCGCCGGCGACCACGCCCATCGACGCGCCCGCGCTCTGCACCTCGCCCACGAGCGGCAGCGGCAGCCCGAGGTCGTGAAGGAACTGGTTCCTCAGCACGACGAAGAGCTGCTGCCCGAAGCCGACGCAGGCCGACGC
>JBDHVF010000683.1:0-4865 GCA_039809605.1 Polyangiales bacterium
GGGGTTGGGGGTGAGGGTATGCAGGCTACTTCGAGGCACCCCCTCCCGCGTCCGCGGGAGGGGGACGGGGGGAGGGCCCTCACCGCGCGACGGTGGCCGCGAGCACGAGCTGCGCGCCGAAGTACAGCGGCCAGCCCCAGAGCTTGTTGGCGAAGCCCGGCGCGACGAAGCGGTCGCGCGCCACCGAGAGGTCCGAGAGGTAGAACATCACCGCGCCGACGGGGATCCAGACGTCTCCGCGCGCCGCCGCGGTGCCCAGCGAGAGCGCCACCATCGCGGTGATGACAAGCATGTACGCCGTCACGGGGCGCTTCATCGCCGCGGGCACCTTCGGCATCAGCCACCGCGCCACGAGCGCGAGCGGCGCCGCGAGCGCGAGCGCCGAGAGGAGCGCCACCGGCCACGACACGCCGCGCCCCGCGAAGGCCGCCGCGTACGCGAGGTGCCCGAGAAGAAACGCGCCGAGGCCCGCGAGAAACGCGCGCTTCGCCTTCGGGATCAGCAGCACGTCGCCCCACCACGAGAGCGCCAGCGCCAGGAGCACCCTGCGGCCGTACGGCCCGTCGAGCGCGCCGTGCCCGAGCGCCGAGAGCACGAAGCCCGTCGACGCGAGCGGCTTGAACGCCCACTCGCCGGGGCGCCATCGCCTCCACGCGCTCGCCAGCAGCGCCGCGAGCGAGAGCACCGTGACCCACGCGCCTGCGTTCACCGCCGGGAGTCTACTCCTTGCGGCCCGCGAGGCCGTGCTCGTCCATCTTGGCGTAGAGCTGCGGGCGCGCGATGCCCAGGATGCGCGCGGCCTCGGCGCGGTTGCCGCCCGACCTCGCGAGCGCCATCTCGATCATGCGGCGCTCGAGCAGCGAGACCGCGTCGCGCATGGGCATCGACGCGTAGGGCTCTCCGGGGCCCTCGCCGGGCGCCGACGGGGGCAGCGGCGCCGAGCCCGAGCGCACCGCGGGCGGAAGGTCGCCCACGTCGATAACCTCGGCCCCGCACATCACCGCCGCGCGCTGCACCACGTGAACGAGCTCGCGCACGTTGCCGGGCCACGCGTACGACTGCAAGAGCGCCATGGCCTCCTCGCTCACGGCGCGCGCGGGCGACGACGCGAGCGCGTGGGCCACGAGCTGCGGGATGTCGCTGCGCCGCGCCCTCAACGGCGGCAGCTCGACCTCGATCACCGCGAGGCGGTAGTAGAGGTCGTCGCGCAGCGTGGCGCCGGGCTGTCCGGGGCGCACGGGCTTGTGCGTCGCGGCGATCACGCGCGCGCGGTTGGTGAGCACCTCGGTGCCTCCCACGCGCTCGTAGCGGCCGTCTTGAAGCACGCGCAGGAGGCGCGTCTGGAGCGAGAGGTCGAGGTCGCCGATCTCGTCGAGCAGCAGCGTGCCGCCCGCGGCGAGCTCGAAGCGTCCGGGCCTGCGCGCGACGGCGCCCGTGAACGCGCCCTTCTCGTGGCCGAAGAGCTCGGCCTCGATGAGCGTCGCGGGCAGCGCCGAGAGGTTCACCGCCACGAAGGGGCCCGACGCGCGCGGCGAGTGCTGGTGTATCGCGCGCGCCACGAGCTCCTTGCCCGTCCCCGTCTCGCCCGTGATGAGCACCGGCACGTCGCTCGACGCCGCGCGGCCGATGACCTTCCACACGGCGAGCATCGCGGCGCTCGTGCCGATGAGCGAGCCCTCGGGCGCCGATGGGAGCGGCGCCTCGGGGGCCGGCACCGCGCGCGCGAGGTCGCGCTGGCGCACGGCGCGCTCCACCGTGGCGAGCAGCGCGGGCAGGTCGAAGGGCTTGGTCACGTAGTCGAACGCGCCGGCCTTCATCGCCGCGATGGTGCGCTCCGAGTCGCCGAAGGCCGTCGCCATGATCACGGGCGCGTCGGGCGCGAGGCCGCCGCGCAGCTCCGCGAGGAAGGCGATGCCGTCGCCATCTTTCAAGCGCACGTCGAGCAGCACGCAGTCGGGCGCCTCGCGCTTCAAGAGCTCGCGCGCCTCGGTCACGCCCGACGCGGGCACCGCGCGGTGGCCCGCCGACGCGACCGCGCGGCACAGGCCCTCGCGCACCCCGCGCTCGTCGTCGATCACCAGCACCGTCGCCACCGCTACGCCTCCTTGCGCGACGCCCTGGGGAGCGTCACTTCGAACACGGTCGTCACGCCCTCGCGACGGTAGCGCAACGAGCCTCCGTGCGCCTCGGCCACCGCGCGAGAGAGCGCCAGGCCCAGGCCCGTGCCCTCGTTCTTCGTGGTGAAGAAGGGCTCGAAGAGCTCGCTCACGCGCTCGCCCGGCACGCCCGCGCCCTGGTCGCTCACCGAGAGGCTCACCGCGTCGCCCCGCTCTACGAGGGTCGCGCGCACCGAGGAGCCCTCGGGCGCGGCCTCGATCGCGTTGCGCAGGAGGTTGTCGACGACGCGCGCGAGGCTGTCGACGTCGACCTCGGCGCGCGCGCTCCCCTCGACCGCGAGGGTGACGTGGTGCTCGCTGGCGAGGTGGTCGAGAAAGGCCGCGCGCTGCTCGACGAGGGCGCGCAGGTCGGCGTCGCGGCGCGGCCCCATGCGACGGCCCGAGATGACCAGCAGGTCGGCCACGAGGCGGTCGAGGCGCCCGATCTCGTCGCCCGCTTCGCTGAGGTCCGCGGCGATGCCCGCGAGGTCGGCGCGCGGTTGCAGCACGGTCTGCCGCGCGAGGTCGACGCGCAGCTTGATCGACGCCATGGGGTTGCGCACCTCGTGGGCGATGCCCGCGGCCACGCGACCGAGCGAGGCGAGGCGCTCGCGCTGCGCGAGCTCGCGCGAGAGTCGGGCGCGCTCCTCCTGCTCGCGCACGAGCGCCGCGGCGAGCGACGAGATGCCGTCGGAGACCTTGGCGAGCTCGGCGACCGCGGGCCTCGCGACGGGCGCGCGCAGGTCGCGCTCGAGCGCGCGCAACGTCTCGCCGAGCCTCCCTGCGCCGCGCCGCAGCGCGAGCAGCGTGTGCAGGGCCACGGCCACGAGCGCCAGCGTCGCGAGCGAGAGGGCCGTCGCGCCGAGGCGCCACACGCGCTCCCCGCGGGGCTGCGTCACCCACGTCGCCGCCCACGCGTAGCCGCCGTCGGGCATCGGGCCCACCGCGACGACCACGTGCCCCTCGGCCTCGTCGTCGGGCGAGCGGCGGCGCAGGGGCAGCGGCACGCGGCGCTCGAGCGTGCGGGTGACGATCTCGTGCGTGCGCGCGCTCTCCGTCGCGGCCTCGTCGCGCAGCGCGCGGAGCGCGGGCGGGCCGGGGAACCCCGACGTGGGCGCGAGCGAGGGGGTGAGGTAGCCCGAGAGCGCGCGCCCGAAGCGTGGCCCCTGGCGGGGTGTGTCGCGGTCGGCGGTTCGAAGGCGCTCGACCTCGCGCTCGACGCGCTCCTCGGCGCGCTCGAGGCGCTGCCGCGCGCTGGTGCGCGAGAGCTGGAAGACCGAGAGGAGCGCCGCCGCGCAGGCGATGACCGCCAGCACCGAGACCGCGATCAGTCGCCTGCGCAGCGAGAGCGTCATGGCGGGGTCAGCGCGCGGCGGGGGGCGCCGCGGTGAGGGTGGTTCCGTCGCCGAACGCGAGCTGGTCGGCGACGAGGCCCGTGCCCTGCGCCGTGGCCGTGCCGTGGCCCGACGCGCGCACGCTCTCGCCCACGCGCACGCCGCGCTGACGGAGCTGCGCCATCATCGGCCGCGGCACGTACACCGTGGCGTTGTTGGCGAGCAGCAGCGCGCGCACGCCGCCGCGAGGCCCCGAGAGCACCTGCTGCACGGTGCCGTTCACCGCCTGCGAGGGCATCGCCGCGAGGCGCGCCGCGCGGGCCTGCGCGAAGCCCCCGTGACCCATCATCCCGCCGTGCATGCGGCCCATCATGCGTCCGTGCATGCGTCCGTGGAGCGCGCCGGGCGCGGCGCCCTGGGGCAGCGCCGGGGGCTCGGCGATCACCTGGCCGCTGGCGTTGCGCACGGTGGCGCGAAAGATCACCTGCGAGCCCGCGCCGGGGCGCGAGAGGCCCTCGGCGCGCACGGCCTGGCCCACGCGCACGCGCTGGGCGAGGTCGTCGGAGGCGCGCGGGGGCACCATGACCACGGCGCCGTTGTCGAGCACGAGCGCGCGCACGCGTCCTCCGGGGCCGACGACGAAGCGCGCGAGGTTGCCCGAGGTCTGCGCGGGCACGGGCGGCGTGTGCTGCGCGGCGGGCGCCTCGGGCGCGGCGGGGGCGTTCTGCGCCCACGCGGGCGCGGCGAGACCGAGCGAGAGGGCGAACGAGAGCGCGAGAGCGAGGGGAGAGGTCTTCATGGCGATGCGTTCCCTCCTTGGGGAGTGTGGTGCCACGGACCCTCGCAGCGCGCGTGCCATCGCGCCGAGACCCTACAACGCCGCGATGCGCGCGGACACCGCGGTCTCGCGGGCGTCAGGGATCGCGACGGGTGTCGCGCGAGGGGACGGAGCCTCGCGTCGCCTCTCCCGGCGCTGCCGCGCGGGGAGAGGTCGACGTGAGGAGCGAGGACGTGTCATACCAACTTCACGTCAAGTTTGCCGCTTTCGCGTGTGCGACGTGTCCCTCCACCCAACGCTGTCGCGCACCTCGCGGAGCCCCCACCCTCGCTGCCGCGCGCCCCGCCCCCGCTGCCGCGCACCTTCGCGGAGCCCCCACCCTCGCTGCCGCGCGCCCCGCCCCCGCGGAGCGAGGGCGTGGCTGAGCGTGCTGAAACGAGGTGACGAGCTGCCTGCGTCTCGCAGGGGCCCTCGCGCTGCGAGGGCCATCACCTCAACGCTTCCTGAATGAAGCTTCAGCTCGATGTTGGCCGCGTCAGCGCATCGATCACGCGTCGTCGTCGATCTCGATCGAGCGGCGAGAAGCGATGAATGCGA
>JBDHVF010000684.1:0-4860 GCA_039809605.1 Polyangiales bacterium
CGCAACGCCGACGGCGGGCCGCGCGAGCGCGGGCTCGGCGCGCGGCGCGGGCGGCAGAAAGACTTCCTCACGCGCGATGCCGTTGGCGGGCACCGCGGTGGTGAGCGTGACCGCGGGGCGGCCCGCGGCGCGCGCTTCGAAGGTCACCTCGCCCGCGAGCACGTGCAGCGGCGTGCCCGCGGAGCCCACGCGGCGCCCGTCGATCCACACCTCGGCGTAGGGCGCGTCGCAGTCGACCACGAGCGTGCCGATGTGCGAGCGCATCGCCTCGAGCGTCGCGAGGAGCGCCGCGCGGTTGTGGGCGATCCACGGGTCGCGCAGCGCGGTGAGCGCCTCGATGAGGTGCGCCTCGGCCTCGACCCAGCGCCCGAGGGCGGCCTCGGTGAGGGCGACCTGGGCGAGCGCGCGCGGGGCCTGCGTGCGGGCGAGCAGCGCGTTGAAGAGCTCGAGCGCATCGGCCTCGTGGTGCTCGTCGCGCAGCGCGGCGCCGCGCGCGTAGTCGGCCTCGGCGTCGTCGCGCGAGGGCGCCGGCTGCGCGGCCGCGAGCGAGGACGCGATCAACACGGCGAGGGCGGCGGAGAGGGTCGGGGCGCGTCTCGGGGTCATCGTGCGCGAGCGTGGAGCGTCGCAACGAACGGCCGCTCGCACAAGGGCGACGCCCCGTTGGCCTGCGCGCCCCGCGCGTGGTTCGATGACCGTGCGATGTCCCGCGCCACGGCAAAGACACGAGAGCCGCCGCTCGCCCTCGCGAGCCGCGCGGTCGGGCCGCGGCGGGTGCTGCCGCCGTCGTTCTACCTCGGGTCGGACCCGGTGCCGCTCGCGCGCGCGCTGCTCGGCAAGGTGCTCTGCGCGAGGGTCGAGGGCGCGCTCTCGTCGGTGATCGTCGTCGAGACCGAGGCGTACCGCGGCGAGCACGACCGGGCATGCCACGCCCACGGCGGCCGCCGCACGCGCCGCACCGAGGTGATGTACCGCCGCGGCGGCGTGGCCTACGTGTTCAAGTGCTACGGCATGCACCACCTGCTCAACGTGGTGACCGACGTCGAGGAGCAGGCCGACGCCGTGCTCCTGCGCGCGGGCGAGCCCCTCGACGGGGTCGAGCACATGCGGCGCCGGCGCGGGGCGGCGCGCTCCGACGCGGAGCTCGCGCGGGGCCCCGGCTCGCTCTGCAAGGCGCTCGGGGTCACCGCCACGCACCAGGGCGCGAGCTTTCAGGGCCCGGAGCTCTGGCTCGAGGACCGCGGCGTGGTGATCGCCGACGCCGAGGTGGTCGCGGGGCCGCGCGTGGGCGTCGACTACGCGGGCGCCGACGCGGCGCTGCCGTGGCGCTTCAGCGTGCGCGGGAGCCCCTACGTGAGCCGCGGCTGACGCGCCGCCGATCAGTAACGCAGCGGACCGGTCGGTCGCACCGCGCAGAGGCCGTCGGCGTTCAGGTGCCCCGCGGCGCGCGCGCTGAGCACCGCGAAGGTCCGCAGGTCGTCGACCCCCGAGGCGCCGCCGAGGTCGAGCGAGACGGCCGCGGGGTCGCGCGCGGTGTAGCCCATGGTCTGCCCGCCGCGGTCGGGCACCGTGCGTCCCATGCGGTCGCGGAGGTTGGTCGGCGCCACGTCCGCGAGGTCGTCGAGCGTGACCGTCGCCTCGGCCCCCGAACCCTGCGCCCGCGCGGCGATGGGGTCGAAGTGAAGGGGAGGGTCCTCGCGGCCGAGGGCCTCCCAGAAGAAGTGATCCATGTGCAGGGTGAGCTGCGCGCGCGCCCTGCCCGTCGCGCTCGGCTGCACGCCGGGGCGGCCTTCGCCCCCGTTGTCGGGGTTCTCGCAGTTGACGTAGCCCGCGGGCGCGCCGAAGCCGAACGAGAAGCGCACCCTCGTGGGGTACGACGCGAAGGCCGAGCCCGTCGGCGGCGCCACGCCGCGGTAGGCGGCCGCGCCCTCGATGAGCTCGGTCCAGCCGCGGGTGATCATGGTCTGGTACGCGGTGAGGTCGGCCGCGTCGAGGTTGACGTTGGTGGCGCTCGTCGTGGCCGCCACGAGGTCGTACGAGAGCGCGTAGCGGGTCGTGGCGTCGAGCGCCGCGCCGCGGTCGGACGCGGTGAACACGAACAGGGGGATGGCCGTCTCCTCGCCGCCGCCCGCGCCCGTGAGCGGCCCCTCGCGCTGCACGTTCACCGCGTACGCGCGGGGGTTCGCGGCGACCGCGGCGCCCACCGACGCGGGGTCCGTCGGCGTCGCGCCGGGGCCGTTGAGCCGCACGTTCTTCACCGTCACCAGCACGCGCGTGAAGCGCACCTCCCACCCGTCGACGAACACCGGCTCCCCCTGCGGCGGCGCGGCGCTGTACGCGAAGCCCCGCTGGCCGAACACCTCGCTCGAGATCGACACCTGGATCGTGCGCGGCGCGTTGGTCATGGCCGTGAACGCGAGCGGCGCGGGCGTCGCCCCGAGGGTGTCGGTGCCCGGGTACACCGGCGGCGCGCCCGAAGGGTTCGCCCCGTCGGAGCAGCCGCAGAGCGCGAAGGCCAGGGCCGCGGCGCGCGCCGACGCAGATGCGTTCATCGTGAGTCCTCGCGCGGGGACGTAGCCCATTTCGCAACACGATTGCAATTGGATTCGTGATTCATCACGTGGGGGTCCCCCTCGACCGGGATTCGTTTCCGGTATCGTCCGCGGCCGACGCCATGACCGCCCCCGCCGCCCCGACCGACCTCGCCCCGAAGGCCCCCGCCCCGCCCGTCGTCACCGACGTCGAGCTGCACTGGTACAAGACCGTCTACCAGGGCGATTCGGTGCCGCAGTTCACGGTGCGCTCGTTCGTGATGGGGAGCCTGCTCGGCGGCTTCATGTCGCTCTCGAACCTCTACGTGGGGCTCAAGACGGGCTGGGGCCTCGGCGTGGCGATCACGGCGTGCATCCTGTCGTTCGCGCTCTACTCGGGCCTCGCGCGCCTCGCGCCGTCGCTCTTCGGGCGCAACCTGTCGATCCTCGAGAACAACGCGATGCAGTCGACGGCGTCGTCGGCGGGCTACTCCACGGGCGGCACGATGGTGAGCGCCATCGCGGCCATGCTCATGGTCGAGGGCCACCACATGCCCGTGCTCTCGCTCGTCGCGTGGACGTTCTTCCTCGCCGTGCTCGGCACCGTGATGGCGATCCCGATGAAGCGGCAGATGATCAACATCGAGCAGCTCAAGTTCCCGTCGGGCATCGCCGCGGCCGAGACGCTGCGCTCGCTCTACAGCGAGAGCGACGAGGGGAGAAAGAAGGCCCGCGCGCTCTTCGCCACCATGGGCATGGGCGCGGTCATCACCTGGCTCCGCGACGCGCACGCCGCCGCGCAGACGGGCGTCATGGCCCTGCTCACGCGCTTCAGCAAGATCCCCGCGAACATCCCCATCCCCGGCCTCACGATCGCCGGCCTGCCCGCCGCCCGGTGGACCGTCTCGTTCGAAGGCTCGCTCATCCTCGTGGCCGCGGGCGCGCTCATGGGGCTGCGCACCACCACCACCATGCTCGTCGCGGCGGTGGTCAACTACGGCTTCCTCGCGCCGTGGATCCGCGACCTCGGGGGCATCACGGGCGAGGTGAAGTTCCGCACCATCGTGCAGTGGAGCCTCTGGCCCGGCGCGGCCATCATGGTGAGCTCGGGGCTGCTCTCGTTCGCGCTCCAGTGGCGCACCGTGGTGCGGGCGTTCTCGGGCCTCGGCGACGTGCTCCGGCCCCGCAGGCGCGCGCCGTCGAACGTCGCGGGCGAGGGCGTGTTCCGCGAGGGCGAGGTGCGCGGCGGCGAGGTCGACCCCATCGCCCGCATCGAGGTGCCGCCGTCGTGGTTCCTCGGCGGAATGGCCTTCTCGACCGTGGGCTTGGTGCTCACGGGCTGGCTCGCCTTCGGCATCAACCCGCTGCTCGGTGTGATCGCCGTCGCGCTCTCGTTCGTGCTCTCGATCGTCGCCTGCCGCGCCACCGGCGAGACCGACACCACGCCCGTCGGCGCCATGGGCAAGATCACCCAGCTCACCTACGGCGTGCTCGCCCCCTCGAACGTCACGGCCAACCTCATGACCGCGAGCATCACCGCGGGCGCCGCGGGCAGCGCCGCCGACCTGCTCACCGACCTCAAGTCGGGCTACCTGCTCGGGGCCAACCCCCGCAAGCAGTTCCTCGCGCAGCTCTCGGGCACCCTCGTGGGCACGGCCGTCGTCGTGCCGGCCTTCTACAAGCTCGTGCCCGACGCCTCCATCCTCGGCAGCGACCGCTTCCCCGCCCCCTCGGCGCAGGTGTGGAAGGGCGTCGCCGAGCTCCTCGCGCACGGCGTCGAGTCGCTGCACTACACCGCCCGCTGGGGCATCGGCGTGGGCGTGCTCATCGGCCTCGCGCTCCCGCTCCTCGAGCGCGCGCTGCCGAAGCACCGGCAGTACCTCCCGTCGGCCATGGGCCTCGGGCTCGCGATGGTGATCCCCGCGTTCAACAGCATCTCCATGTTCATCGGCGCGCTGATCGCGTGGGCGTACACGAGGGCGAAGCCGCGCGAGGCCGAGACCTACGTCATCCCCGTGGCCTCGGGGCTCATCGCGGGCGAGAGCCTGCTCGGCGTCGCGGTCGCCCTCATGGCCGCGTCGGGCATTCTCCAGTAGGCTGGTGGGCCGCCGCGGCGAAACGCTGTACGATGCCACGCCAACGCCCGTAGGAGCGAATCACTGCCCATGAAGCCCCTCTCCGCCTTCGCCCTCGCCCTCGCCCTCGCGCCAGCCGCCGCGCTCGCGCAGCAGCACGCGCCGCCGGTGCGAGAGGCCACGACGATCCAGCGCCACACCGACCGCGTGTCGAACGTCGGCGAGTTCCACGACGACACCGCCCGCCCCGCCCC